>QMMT01000356.1 GCA_003647385.1 Deltaproteobacteria bacterium | reverse complement strand
GCTCTAAGAATATAAGGGGTTAGAACTTAATGTATCAAAAAAATTACCATATCCATTTTGTCGGAATCGGCGGCATTGGTATGAGTGGGATTGCAGAGCTTCTTATCAATCTTGGGTATAAGGTGTCCGGGTCCGACTTAAAACTCTCCTCTATTACAAAGCGTCTTGAAAAAAAAGGCGGGATCATATTTCAGGGTCACAGGAAGGAACAAGTTGCCGATGCCAACGTGGTGGTCACTTCCTCTGCTATATCCCAGGAAAATCCGGAAGTGGTTCGTGCAAGACAGCTTTTTGTTCCCATTATCCCCCGGGCTGAAATGCTGGCTGAGCTGATGCGAATCAAATATTCCATCGCCGTATCCGGTGCCCATGGCAAGACATCAACCACAGCCATGATTTCCCAGATACTCAATACTGCCGGGCTTGATCCAACCGTAATTATTGGTGGACTTCTCAAAGGCCTTGACACCAATGCCTTGCATGGCGACGGAGATTTTATTGTTGCCGAAGCAGATGAAAGTGATGGGTCATTTTTAAAATATGCCCCGGCCATTGCCGCTGTCACAAATATAGATCTTGAACACCTGGATTTTTATAAAGACATTGAAGATATCAAAGATAAATTTGTTCAGTTTATCAACTCTGTTCCTTTTTATGGCCTTGCCATCCTCTGCCTTGACAATGAACACATCCAGAATATCATCCCTCGGGTAAAGGTTCGCTATACCACATTCGGCATGACAGCTCAGTCTGATCTGCAGGCCAGAGAAATCTCATTTGAGGGCAGCAAAGGTTTTTTCAAGGTCTTTCACCATGAAAAACGTTTGGGTGAAATCAATCTGAACATTGCAGGAAAACATAATATTTTCAATGCACTTGCTTCAATTGCCACCGGACTTGAGCTGAATATACCCTTTAAAACAATCAAAAAAGCATTAGAACAAATTAAAGGGGTTAAAAGACGACTTGAAATCAAAGGAGAAAAAAAAGGAATTATTGTAATGGATGATTACGGCCATCATCCAACCGAAATTCTGGCAACACTGACCGCTATAAGGGAAAGTTATAAGGAAAAACGACTGGTCGTTGTATTCCAGCCTCACAGGTACACACGGACCAAAGGATTGTTTCATGAATTTACCCAATCCTTTTATCAGTCTGATATCCTGATTGTCCTCCCTATTTATGCGGCCAGTGA
This sequence comes from Deltaproteobacteria bacterium, assembly GCA_003647385.1. Lineage (GTDB taxonomy): Bacteria > Desulfobacterota > Desulfobacteria > Desulfobacterales > Desulfobacteraceae > Desulfobacula. The sequence goes on along the minus strand of QMMT01000356.1, from coordinate 2,504 downwards.
AAACAAAATCAAAGGGGTGAGTTCAAGAAGACTGTGTGAAGGCATCAGAGAACATGGTCATAAAGATGTGTCGTATGCCCCTGATTTTACCCAGGCATTATCCATGATTACCCATAAAATCAAAAAAGAAGATATTGTCCTGACACTGGGTGCAGGAGACATTTATACCCTTGGAGAAAACTTAGTGGATTTATTGTAACGGCAAACTATGAGAAAAAAAGAAAATACAGCATATTCAACATTAACTCAAAATTTTAATCTTCTGATTGATGAGCCGTTGAAAAAATATACCTCCATTAAAATCGGTGGCCCTGCTGATCTTCTTGCTCTGCCAAAAAACAAACAAGAGTTGAAAGGGTTATTAAAAAAAGCATCAGACCTGAATATTCTGATTACCCTTTTTGGAGGCGGCACCAATCTCTTAGTGACTGACAAAGGTATACGGGGCCTTGTAGTGATTACAAAACATTTAAAATCTAAAATTAACATAATCAAAACAGAACCTGATAAAAAAATTATTTTTACTGACGCCGGCGAACGGTTGTCAAAGGTCTGCCAGTTTGCCATCAACCACTCTTTTTCCGGACTTGAATTTGCCGCAGGAATTCCCGGAACCATCGGCGGGGCAATTATGATGAATGCGGGAACAAAATCAGGAGATATGTCAGACATTGTTCAATCTATTGATGTATTGGATCAAAAGACCCTGACATTCAAAACCATTGAGAAAAAAGATCTTGATTTTTCATACCGACGTCTCAAACTGACCGATATTATAGTGGGGGCAACGTTAGCATTAAAAGAAAAACCTATAGAAAAAATTGAAGACGCGTTCAAACTGAATCTTAGCAAAAAAAATGCGACACAGCCGGTTTCCTTTGCCAGTGCCGGATGTTTTTTTAAAAATCCTGCCCAGGGAAAATCTGCAGGGGAGCTGATTGAAAAATCAGGCCTCAAAGGGGCAAGAGTCAATGACGCCATGGTATCTCAAAAGCATGCCAACTTTATTGTAAACATGAACAATGCAACCTGTGAGGATGTTCTTTTATTGAAACAACACATTGAGAAAACCGTCCTAAAAAAATATCAGATTAAACTTCAAACAGAAGTGAGGGTCGAAGGTGAGTAAAAAAATTAAACCAAACAGGTATAAACCTGCTTCCAGAGATGGAGATGGCGTAAGGTCAGATTCAGGCGCCAGCATTGATTTTTGCCTCAAATGCATCATGACAGTGGCTTTTATCAGTGTCTTAAGTCTTGCATCCATATTTGTTTATGATTTTATTACACAATCAGATTTTTTTAATATCAAAAAAATTGAAATATCAGGTACGAAACAGGTCCCCAAAGAAGATCTTCTTAAGCTTGCAGGCTTAAGTTGTGATAAAAATATTTTTGGGCTCAATTTATTTACCATTGAAAGACGTATCGTATCTCACCCCTGGATTCAGTCGGCTTCCATAGAAAGGGATCTATCTGCCAGACTTTTTATATCTGTTATTGAACAGGAGCCTTTGGCCATTGTCAAAATCGAAAACCTGGCTGATATCTTGATTAATACCCAGGGCAGCCCCTTTAAAGAATACAATCCGCAAAAAGATCGTATTAAAAATTTACCGATTATTTCCGGGCTTGATCTTACGAGCAAAAACAACCAGTACTTATTTAACGGTCCCTTATTCAACTCCATCATGAATTTTTTAAAAATAGATATGGCTGGCAATGCAAATAAAATAAAAGGAGATAAAAACACCGGAATTGTTATTGATACCCATGATATCTATAACCCTTCGTCCAAAGGACAAGGAAGCATTAAGATCAAACTGGGATTTAATAATTTTAAAGCAAAATTAAAAAAAGCAAAAAAAATAAGTGCGTATATTGATAAAAACTTTCCAGACAGAACAATCTCCAGCATGGATCTTTTTAACATTAAAAAAGTATTTATCAAAACGACACTCAACGATGCTCTGCACAACAATTTAGAAAAGGGGGTTTGATTTGCAGGGAAATGAAAAAATAATCGTAGGCCTGGATATCGGCACAACAAAGGTTACTGCTGTTGTCGGAGAGATGCTTGAGGACGAGATCAATGTGATTGGTGTCGGCTCCCACCCCTCCACCGGGCTTAGAAAAGGATCAGTTGTCAATATTGAGTCAACTGTGGATTCTATTAAAAAAGCAGTTGAAGAGGCAGAACTCATGGCCGGATGCGACATCTCGTCTGTTTATGTGGGAATTGCAGGCAATCACATTAAAGGGCTCAACTCCCATGGAATTATTGCTATCAAAGGCCGGGAAATTACAGATCAGGATGTAGAACGTGTGATTGATGCAGCAAAAGCTGTGGCAATTCCCACCGACAGAGAGATCCTTCACGTCATTCCCCAGGAATTTATTGTTGATGACATGGAATCAATTCAAAACCCGGTAGGAATGACAGCCATCCGGCTTGAAGCAAAAATTCACATTGTTACAGGAGCAGTATCATCTGCCAGGAATAT
>QMMT01000355.1 GCA_003647385.1 Deltaproteobacteria bacterium | reverse complement strand
CTGCTGGGGTTGTGCGTGGGACATGATTCTCTGTTCTTGAAATTTACAGATATTCCTACCACGGTTCTGGCGGTAAAAGATCGTGTCACCGGGCACAATCCCATGGCAGCTATTTATCAGTCCCGATCCTATTACAAGAAAATCAGGCACCCGGATATTAAACCCTGATTTGTAATAAACAAAAATAATGATTTTGTTACATTATTAGTTGTGCTAATAATGTAAAATGTTTGATTATAAACTTTTAGAGGCACTGGCCTGTGTGGTTCATGAGCAGGGATTTGACAAAGCCTCCGGGAAACTGCATATTACCCAGTCTGCTGTATCCCAGCGTATAAAATTATTGGAAGACCAGGTGGGTCAGGTTTTGGTCACCCGGACAGCTCCACCAAAGGCAACCCGGGATGGCAAACGGCTTTTAAAACACTATATGCAGGTGAAAAGCCTTGAAGCAGATCTTGAACAGAGCATGGAAACAAAGGGAAAGAAGCATTTTCAGGTTTTTCCCATCGGTATTAATGCTGACAGTCTTGCCACCTGGTTTTTCCCTGCGATCAGCACGTTTTTAAGAGACCATAAGATTTTGCTGGATTTAAAGGTGGATGATCAGAATGAAACCCATAAAATGTTGAGAAATGGGGAGGTCGCAGGCTGTATCAGCTCTGAAAAAACATCTGTTCAAGGATGTCGTGTTACAGCTCTCGGGACCATGACATATCGCCTGGCAGCGACAAACCACTTTGTCAAAGAATATTTCCCACAAGGTTTAGATGAGCTCAGTGTACAAACAGCACCGGCCGTTATTTTTAACCGTAAGGATGACCTTCACGCCAAGTGTTTTAAAAAGCGATTTAAAACACACATAATGAACATTCCAGTCAATTATGTGCCGTCATCGGAAAAGTTTGCCTGGATGATCATGGACGGGCTTGCCTATGGAATGATACCTGATCTTCAGGGACTTGAACATATCAAATCAGGCCTGCTTGTTGATATCGCTCCCACCTGTCATATCGGGGTCAAGCTTTATTGGCATCGCTGGAGTCTGAGTTCGAGATTTTTAGACGACTTTTCAAGAGCAATTGAGAAAAATGAAGTGATCTGTTAAAAACAAGTCATGAAAATAAGATTAAAAGATATTATTGATCTGGATTATCTCATCAGTTTGGATGATGCACTTGATTCTTGCGAGGATATTCAATCACGGGCGACTAAAGATCGCAGGATTTATCACCAGTGTAAAACCACGTTTCAAACTGAGAAAACCCTTTTATTTTCATGGCTGCCTTTCAGAAAGGAAGAGTTTTTTCAGGATGTAGATAAAAAGAGGTTACCCCTGCTACCGGGCAGGATTTTTTCGTTCCTTTATATCTGGGTGGTGTATATCATGGTCTTTTTCGGTTTTATAGCCGGGATATCGCTGGCATATTCATTTCTTGCCTACCATGGCGCTCACCCGATCAATGTAACTGTTTTTATGGCTTTATTTGTTGTTTTTCAGGTCGTGTTGATACTATTTGTCCTGATGCTATTGGTACGAAGGGCTATAGGATCGAAAAACAGGGAAGGTCGGTTTTCAGGCTCACTAATTCATATGGTGCTCTTCTCTCTGATTTTTGATGTACTGCCTAAAATTTTAAAAAAAACAGGATGGGCTGTTTTTAAAAATAGCCTTGAGACCCTGGAATACACCTCATCGCTCATCCGGATGAAGAGCCGGGAATATAAGAACCTTTTATTCTGGCCTTTCTTTATGTTGACCTCTGCGGTTGCGTTAAGTTTTTCAGCCGGAGCCCTTGGCGGGACATTTTTCAGGGTTATTGTCAGTGACATGGCTTTTGGATGGCAATCCACACTTATGGCAACCAGTAGCAAAGTCCATGGCCTGGTTTCATTCATCACACTTCCCTGGTCCTGGTTTATACCGGAACACCTTGCCCATCCAAGCCTTGAGCAAATAGAAGGCAGCCGGATCATTTTAAAGGATGGCATCTCTGTTCTTGCAACACAGGATCTTGTATCCTGGTGGCCGTTTATCTGCCTGACAATTTTGTTTTATGCCGTCATTCCTCGGGGGTTTCTTATAGTTTGGGGACTGTTGGCTCAAAGGCAGGCCATAAGAAAATTTAATTTTAACAGACCCAGATTCAGACAGTTAATTGTCAGAATGCAGTCCCCGGTTCTGGGTATTGATGCAAATGAAATACCGATAAGGACTACAATAGAAAAGAACTTACCTCATCTTCATGAAGGAGGAATAAAAGAAACCCGGATTTTAAAAGCAGAACCTGAAATGTGCGGCCGGAAAACCTTGATTCTTGCCTCAAAAAATGTCTATTCAAACACTATAATTAACAAGGTTATTAAAGGGATTGAACAGCACTTACTTCTTGATGTTAAAGAGCTGGTAGCAGTCAATTTTAACACTGAAGATGATACAGATGCTGTCCACAAAATAAGTGTCAGTGATGCAGATCAAGTGATTCTGCTCCATGAAGTCTGGCAGCCGCCCATAAGAGGTGTACTTCATTATATTACACAGATAAAGGCAGCCATGCCTGAAGGCAGGCCCTTGTGGATATTATTAACCCGGGACGTGGGGCAGGAAGATCTTTCAGTGGACGACAATGATATGAATTATGATGTCTGGAAAAAAGCCATATTCAAACTTGAAAATCCCGATATACGGGTAAAAAGGTTTGTTGAATAATGATACCTGAATTTGCCGTACTGGGCCACCCCAATGAAGGGAAGTCTTCCGTAGTTTCCACTCTGACGGAAGACGATCAGATAAAGGTCAGCCGTATCCCCGGTGAAACAATGGTTTCAAGAAAGTATACGGTAAGAATTGATGAAAAAGAAATTATCCGGTTTGTGGATACACCGGGTTTCCAGGTACCCCGTCAGACGCTTGCCTGGTTTAAAGCATTTGGCGGCGATCCGACCCGAATTGTTGAGCAATTTATTGACATCCATAAAAAAGATCCTTTTTTTGCGGATGAGTGTGAACTTTTAAGACCGGTTGCCAGGGGAGCGGGTATTATATATGTGGTGGACGGTTCCCGGCCGGTAAGGGACGATGACCTGGCTGAAATGGAAATTTTAAGGCTTACAGGCCGACCGAGAATGGCGATTATTAATGCCAAGACAGATGAAAAAGATTATACACAGGATTGGAAGCTTGAGTTTCGAAAGCATTTTAATTCCATTCGTCTGTTTAATTCGAACAGAGCCAACTTTATGGAACGTATTCAGATGCTTGAAAGCCTTAAAGCCATTGACCAGGAATGGGAACCAGAACTCTCCCAGGTGATCCGGGCGTTTAAACAAGACTGGCAGAAAAGAAATCGACTGGTGACTGCCTTGATAAGCCAAACCATTGAGAAAAGTCTTTTGTTCTCCGTGTCTGAAGTAATCCAATCATCTTCTGACCAGGAGGAAATTAAAAAAAGGCTGAATGAAAAATACGAGGTTCATATTAAAAAAATAGAAAAACAGATGTTTAAAAAAATCAGAACCCTTTTTAAACACACTCTTTTTGAATATCAGTTAACTGAATACTCAATCCTTAAGCATGATCTGTTTTCCAGGCAGACCTGGGAGCTCCTTGGTCTGACAAAAGAACAGCTGGCAGCGGCAGGTGCCGTTGTCGGCGGTACCATGGGGGCTGTGATAGACACGGCTGCCGCAGGAATTACATTT
>QMMT01000354.1 GCA_003647385.1 Deltaproteobacteria bacterium | reverse complement strand
ACCGACGGCCTTGAAAAATTGGCAACAACTATTGTTAACAACAGGGGCTTTGACAAAGATATTTTAAAACAATTTGTCCTTTCAATCCTAACAGATCTGGAGGTTTTACTTGCTTCACCTGAACCACCGATCTTTCACGATGCATTACAAAATTCTATAAACCAGATCAAGGAAATTGAGGCAGCAATTTAAATAATAGCTCGGAAAAATAAATGGATAAATCGTAAAAAGATATTAAAAGGAGCCAAAACATGCTTATCGGAATACCAAAAGAAATAATGTACAAGGAAAACAGGGTGGCTGCACTTCCGGAAACAATTGAAAAATTTATAAAACTTGGATTTAATGTGCTTGTTGAAACAAAGGCCGGGGCCGGGGCCTTTGCATATGATGATAAATACCGGGAAGCCGGTGCGCAGATTGCAGCTGATGCAGCTTAGGTTTTTGACAGATCAGATGTCATTTTAAAAGTCAAAGAACCCATGTTTAATGAGCAGTTCAACAAGCATGAGATTGATATGCTGAAAGAAGGCCAGATTCTTATTACGTTTCTTCATCCGGCAGCCCCGTCTAATCATGGCGATGTGAAAAAACTGCAGGAAAAAAACATCACGGCATTCACAATGGACGGCATCCCCAGAATTTCAAGGGCCCAGCGCATGGATCCCTTAACATCCATGAGTGCCATAACCGGTTATAAAGCCATCATTATTGCAGCAGGACATTTTCCAAAATTCGTCCCCATGATCGGCACCTCCATTGGCATGATAAAACCGGCCAATATTCTGGTAATCGGTACCGGTGTTGTCGGACTCCAGGCCATTGCCACAGGAAAACGGCTGGGGGGTATTGTCAAAGCGATTGATATAAGGCCGGCTGCAAAAGAAGAGGCAGCGAGTGTAGGCGCCAAGGTGGTGGATTTTGATGCACCACCCGAACTGGTTGTGGGAGAAGGCGGATATGCCAAAGCCCTTTCAGAAGAATGGCTTGAAAAAGAAAGACAAGTATTGGCTCCCATCGTTGCCGAATCGGATATTATTATTCTCAGCGCCCTTATCCCGGGAGAAGTTGCCCAGCATGTAATCACTAAAAAAATGGTTGAATCAATGAAACCTGGTTCTGTTATTATAGATGTATCCATTGATCAGGGAGGAAATTGTGCATTGACAGATCCTGGAAAAGAATTAATGCATAACGGTGTTTACATCTGTGGAATTAAAAATATCCCCGGATCAGTGCCGGTTCATTCTTCGTGGTTATATGCCAATAACCTGTATTATTTTGTTGAGAACCTGTTTAAAAACGGGGCAGACGAATTTGACATGACTGATGAGATCATCAAAGGTGCGCTTGTTACACACAGAGGCAAACTGTATCACGAAGGAATGCTCAAGGCCATGGGGCTGAATGATCATTAAAAAATTTTCAGGAGTAAATCAATGACAAATCTTTTATTGATGGCAGGGGTTTTTGGGTTCTCTTTTGTGGTTGGGTATTTTTTGATTTTAAAAATACCCACATTGCTTCATACCCCGTTGATGTCCATGACAAATGCCATTTCCGCTGTGACCATATTAGGCGTTCTGATTCTTTTCTCAGTTGCATCAACCCGGACTGAGCAGATACTTGGATCAGTGGCTTTCGTCATGGCCTCTTTCAACCTTGTGGGAGGTTTTGCGATTACTGACAGGATGTTAAGACTGTTTAAGAAAAAAGAAGAGGAGGTCCAGGAGTGATGATAGAAACATACTCTGCCATGAATCTCTTCTTGGATTTTTGTGTAATCGCTATACTTATACTGGGAATCTGGTTGTTTCGCTGGCCCCACAGGGCAAAATTCGGTAACCTTACAGCAGCTTTTGCTTTAACCTGTGCGGCTGCCCTGGTTCTTTATCGAAGCGGCACCCAGTATCCCACTATTGTACTGATATCTCTTGTGATCGGTTCTAGTGCCGGATATTGGGTGGCCAAGAGAATCACCATGATTCAGATTCCGGCTATGGTTGCCTTTCAACATGGTGCCGGAGGAGTTGCTGCTTTTTTTCTATCTCTTGCAGAACTGATGCGGGGGTCTCAGCATCTTGGGACGGTGAATGAAATTTCAGGGCTCTTAGGACTTGCTATTGGATCATTGACATTCAGCGGCAGCATGATTGCTGGTGGCAAACTGTCTAACACACTTGGTCAGGCCCAACGGATACTTCCAAAACACACTCTGCTTGTTATGATAAACCTTATCAGCATTGTTGTACTAATTATTGCAGCAATGGTTGTGCCCATGGGAAGTCGGATATACCTTTATATTTTAATCATTTTCATGTCAATTCTGTTTGGCGTTATCTTTTCCATTCGAATTGGCGGGGCTGATATGCCGGTTTTGATATCATTTTTAAATGCAACGGCAGGTGTGGCTGCCGCTTTTTGCGGCATGATTATAGAAAATAAGTTGTTGATCTCGTGTGGGGCAACTGTAGCCGCTTCAGGATCAATATTAACCCATGTCATGTGCAAGGGTATGAACCGCAGCCTTTATAGAGTTTTTATTCCTGCTCAGAAATTTTCATCTAAAAATGAAATCTCCAGGGGGGATAAAACCAATATAGATAGTATCGAGCCAAAAGCCAACCACCAACCCCTTGAAAAAGATGGTTTTCAAAAAGCAATTGAGTATGCACGGGAGGCAAAAAAAGTCATTATCATTCCTGGGTATGGAATGGCTGTGGCACAGGCACAGTTCGCTGTGATTGAGCTTTCGAATCTTATGATTTCCATGGGAAAAGATGTGACGTTTGCCATTCATCCGGTGGCCGGCAGAATGCCGGGGCACATGAATGTTCTTCTTGCCGAAGCAGGCATCGACTATGACCTTCTCAAAGAAATGGATGAAATAAATCTTGAGTTCGAGGAAGCGGATTTGTCCTTAGTCATCGGTGCATGCGATGTGGTCAATCCTGCCGCTATAGAAACTGATGGCTCCCCTATTTCAGGTATGCCGATCCTTTATACCCATGAATCAAGACATGTTGTGTGCTGTAATCTGGATGACAAACCTGGATATTCAGGGGTTAAAAATCCCTTGTATGAAAATAACAACACTACATTACTGCTTGGAAATGCAAAAGAGACAATTGAGCGGTTTGTTAAAAAACTTTCGAAGGAACCACTTGATATTGAAGAATCTTCAAATCATGTGGCTCAGAAAAGTCCACTGGATTTAGCCGTCGCCGTGCTCTTGACAGCCGAAAAAATAATCATCATACCAGGGTATGGCATGGCGTTGGCACAGGCACAGTTCAAAGTAGTTCAGCTGGCTTCAATGCTTGAATCAATGGGTGCGGATGTGAAGTTTGCCATTCATCCGGTGGCAGGAAGAATGCCCGGACACATGAATGTACTTCTTGCTGAAGCAGAAGTCGACTATGATAACCTTTACGAGATGGATGAAATCAATCCTGAATTTTCACAAACAGATGCTGTTCTTATTTTCGGTGCGTGTGACGTGGTAAATCCGGCAGCTATGGATACCGAAGGCACTCCTATTTCTGGAATGCCTATACTTATGGCTCACGATGCAAAAAAAGTAATCGTATGCAATTTTGATGCAAACCCGGGTTATTCAGGGGTAGAGAATACCTTATATAAAAACCCGAGAACAATAATGCTCTTAGATGATGCAGCATCAACGGCAAATGATTTAATTGAAGCATT
>QMMT01000353.1 GCA_003647385.1 Deltaproteobacteria bacterium | reverse complement strand
CATTTAAATCCAAATCATCTACCTTCATGTTGACTGCTTCTGAAACGCGCAGTCCTGAGGAATACATCAACTCCAGCAGGATGAGCTGTTTCTTTTTCTTTTTTGCAGTTTCAAGCATTCTTCTTATTTCAATGCGTTTTGTCTTATTTGCACTGGGACAATTATTCACAAATACCGGTAAATCATACAATTGTCCAAACCGTGCAATATCTTTTTTTTCAACATATGACATAGGCCTGATGATATCAAGGGCTCCTTTAAAAAAAGATTGCCTGGGTTTCATAGTACCGATTTTACCCGCATAGCAAATATTGATAAATAAAGTTTCAATGATATCATCCTTATTATGCCCCAGGGCAATCTTTTTGCAGCCCTGCTCTTTTGCAATTTCAAAAAGTCTTTTCCTTCTAAGCCGGGAACACAAGAAACAGGGGTTCTCCCTGTTTTCATCCGAATGGGCAAGTACACCATAGTCTTTATATTCAATTCTCAGCGCACCATATGCATTCTCGACATAGTGTTTCAAATCTTTTGCAAATGAATCTTTAAATCCTGCATCAATATGCACGGGCAGAATATCAAATTTTACGGGTGCTTTTTTCTGTAAAGAAAATAAAATTTTTAAGAGTACCTGGCTATCTTTTCCACCAGATATGCCGACAAGAATCCGTTCATTTTCAAGGATCATATCCCAATCATGAACAGCTTTTCCCACGGCACGGTTTATTTTCTTTTTCAGGCCGGTTTTCACACCCGATTCCTGGCTCCTGATATCTGCTCTGATTACTTCTTATTCATCATCCTGTTCAACGTTCTTTTCTGCGACAATCCTGCCCGCTGCAATCTCTCTTAAAACTGAAACAACATCTTCATTCTTAGATGCTTTTACCAACAGATCTGCCCCTTCTCTAACCTGTCTGACCCTTTTTGCAGCCAGATGAACAAGGGTAAATCTATTGTCTACATTTTTTAAACAATCTTCAATGGTAACTCTTGCCAAAACTTTTCCCTCCAATATGTTTAGAGAATATCTATTATCTCGTATACTCTTTTGCCGCCGGGAGCCTGTACAATGGCTTCATCTCCAGGCTGCTTGCCTATAAGCGCACGACCTAAAGGGGAAGCGACTGAAATTTTCCCTGCTTTAATATCTGCTTCATCCGGACCTACGATCATGTATTCTATTTTTTCTTCCGAATCCAGATTTTCAACAAGAACTCGACAGGCAAACCTTACAGCATCCTTGGTCACGCTTGCAGGATCAATCACCTTCGCATTTCCTAATTTATATCCTATTTCACCGATTCTGCCCTCTAAAAATGACTGTCTTTCCTTGGCTGCATGATATTCAGCATTTTCCGATAAATCACCGTGGGCCCGGGCTACCTCTATTGCTTTGATATTTTCCGGTCGGTCAATTGTTTTTAATTTTTCAAACTCTTTTTTTAAGACGGCATAGCCTTCTTTTGTGATGGGTATCTGCTCCAACGTGATATTTACTCCATTTATTATTTTTTATTTATTTCATGTATCCAATGATCGTTGACCCAGCGCATGTTTTGTCACCCACACTAACCGCAACATCAAAATCACAGGGTAAATATAAATCAAGACGGGAACCAAACTGGATCATGCCATACCGTTCTCCCTTTTTGACTGTTTCACCTTTTTTGACACAATTAACAATCCGTCTGGCAATGAGACCGGCTATCTGAACCACTGCAAAACTTACATCATTGGCTGTTTTAACAATCAATGCATTCCTCTCATTGTGTATGGATGCCTTGTCAAACGAAGCATTCATAAACTTTCCAGGATGATATTGAACCGTTTGCACCACCCCGTCAAAAGGCACTCGATTCACATGAACATTAAATACGTTCATGAAAATACTGACCTTAAGGATGGAACCCGTCAAATACTCACATTTCTCCTGTTTTTCAACAATGATCACCTTCCCATCAGCGGGAGAAACCAGACACTTCTCATCGGCAGGGATATCACGGTCAGGATCTCGGAAAAACCAGCAGACAAACAACGTAACTGCAAGAGCGACCCAGGCAGACAAAACCCATCCAAAATAAAAAAGCATCCCCGTAATGAGGATGGTTATAAATATAAATTTCAGGCCGGGTTGTGCAACAGGTAAAACTGCCCGTGCCGGCCATTTTGAATTATCCATAATTTAACTTTCTATCACTATAACCTTTCTACAGTATCAAAAAACCTTTTCACAGTCAATATCCTTGTTTTTCAACAATTGCAATTGGGCGTCGGCCCTTCTGATATAATTGGGACTGATATAATTGGGGCTGATATAATTTGTGGCAAGGAAATTCTCAGGATTATTTATCAAGTCTTGTCTTGAATAAAATGCCCTGACCAATGCCGTTGCACTCACATGTCCCAAAAAATTGTCAGCAAACTTTGGATTATCGGCGTCTTGTGTGATGATATCTTTATATGCTTTCGATCCAGAACCTGCAAACAACGCAGCACCATCTGTCATCTCAATGGCATCTTGAGGACTGACAACCCTTTCCTTGCTTTTTGATACTACCTGGCCATGTTCAAACTGATAAACCGCACAATAAACTTCGTTTCTTTTAGCATCCATCATGATACAGACCGGAATGGACGAATGAACAAACCGAAACGCAATACCATCAAGACTTGAAACACCGACAGCAGGTTTACCCATGGCATAAGCCATGCCCTTAACCACACTGATACCGATGCGAAGTCCGGTAAAACTGCCGGGACCATTGGCTGCAACAAAAGCATCAATACCGGAAAGTTCCATGCCGGCTCGTTTTTCAAGCATATGCTCAATCATTTTTAAAAGCCGCCTGGAATGGGTTAATCTATCTTCCCAGAACTCTTCACAGACAAGAGATGTCCCATCAATAATTGCAAGGCTGCACCCCGACTCTGCTGTACTCAAACAAAGAAGCTTCAATTTATGAAGTCTCTTTTTCCAATGCGATTTCAAGGACTTCCCGGATATCCTTTACACAGGTAAACTTTATTTTATTCTTAATAACCCTGGGCATATCATATAAATCCTTCTTATTTTTCTCAGGAATGATGATATGCTCAATGCCTGCCCTTAAAGCGCCAAGGGCTTTCTCTTTAAGTCCCCCAATGGGAAGGACTCTTCCCCTTAAAGATATTTCACCCGTCATCCCCACTTTATTATTAACCTTCTGGCCTGTAAACGCTGATATCAATGCTGTAGCCATGGCAATTCCGGCTGAGGGGCCGTCTTTTGGAATGGCACCTGCGGGCACATGAATATGGATATCATTATTATCAATATCTTCTCTTTTAATATCAAATTTATCTGCATTGGATTTTGTATAGGTAAGGGCGGCCCTGGCTGATTCCTGCATTACTTCACCAATCTGCCCTGTAACCAGCAGTTCACCTTTGCCCTGGTAAAGAGAGACTTCTATATAAAGCTGCTCTCCGCCGACTTCAGTCCATGCAAGCCCTGTTGCCAGTCCCACCTGACTTTCTTCCTGATCAAGCTCAGAAAGATATTGCTGCGGCCCCAGGTATTTTGTAAGATTTTGTTTGGTAATTGAAAATTTACCGTTTTTACCCTCTGCAATTTTCCTTGCAATCTTTCTACAGATGGTATCCAGTTTCCTTTCAAGCCCCCGCAAGCCCGCTTCCAGTGTATATTCTGCAATAATTGTCTCCATGGCTCCGGGGCTTACATGGAT
>QMMT01000352.1 GCA_003647385.1 Deltaproteobacteria bacterium | reverse complement strand
CTTGCAGATATTTTAACCTGGACTGCTGTGGTAAGTGCTTTTTTTCTTGTACTAAGACGACTGGTTCTTCCCGAAGTCAGGATAATGACCACGCTGTATGATTATTTTATTTTGATTGTATCTATTGCGCCTTTTGTGACAGGTCTTCTTGCCCGGTACCAGGTCGGGGATTATTCGTTCTGGTTGAATATGCATATTTTTTGCGGAGAACTCCTTTTGATTGCCATACCCTTTACCAAGCTGTCTCATGTGTTTTTGTTTTTTGCATCCCGTGCCCAGCTTGGAATGGATTTTGGAATTAAAAGAGGTGGAATGAAAGGGACAAAAATGGCTTGGTAATGACTACCGATTATGCCAAAGCGTTAAGGAGAAAATATACCCATGCCCGAAGGAAAATTTTGTAATAAAACACCTGTTGATACAGCAGAAGGAATTAATGAATTGCTGTCAGATACCAGTGGGAATACCTATTATAAGGAAATGAAGGAACTGGATATTGACAGTGATTTATTGTGGAAAACCATACAAAATACCTGTAAATCACGCATGAGAACCTGGCTGGAGATTTGTGCCCATTGCGGAATGTGTGCAGATTCCTGCTTTCTTTATGAGGTCAATGGCCGAGATCCTAAACAGGTACCCGCGTATAAGATTCAATCAACACTGGGTGAAATTATCAAAAGAAAAGGAAAAGTTGATAATAAATTCATGCGGCATGCCATGGAAGTTGCATGGTCTCAATGCACCTGCTGCAACCGGTGCGGCATGTATTGTCCCCATGGGATTGATACCGGCATCATGTTTGGTTATCTTAGAGGTCTTTTGTACCAACAGGGGTTTGTGCCATGGGAGCTGAAAGTCGGTGCAGGAATGCACAGGGTTTACAGGGCACAGATGGACGTCACTGATGAGGATTTTGTCGATACCTTTGAGTGGATGGTGGAAGAGTATGAAGATGACTATCCCGGGCTCACCGTTCCGGTGGACAAGGAAGATGCTGATATCATGTATACGGTGAATGCAAGGGAAGTAAAACACTATCCCGAAGATCTTGCTGAAGCAGCTATTTTATTCCATATGGCAGGCGAAAACTGGACGGTTCCTTCCAAAGGGTGGGAGGAAACAAGTCTTGCCATGTTTGCCGGAGACTGGGCTGCCTGTAAGATGCAGGTGGAAAGCGTGTATGAAGCTATGGAGAGACTTCGGCCCAAGCGGATGATTGGAACGGAATGCGGCCATGCTCACAGGGCAACCGTCATCGAAGGGCCTTACTGGGCAGGCCGAAAGAACGGCCAGCCACCTTCTGAGTCCATTCACTATGTCGAATGGCTGGCAGAAGCCCTCAATACGGGGAAACTTAAGATTGATCCTTCCAAAAGGATTAAAGAGCCTGTAACACTTCAGGATTCATGCAATTACATTAGAAATCAGGGCCTAAAAAAAGCAACCCGGGATATTATGAAGCATATTGTTGAACCGGGATATTTTATTGAAATGTCGCCCAATAAAGAGCATAATTATTGTTGTGGTGGCGGCGGGGGATTCAATGGTATCGGTGTTTTTAGAAAGCAGCGAAACATCGCATTGATTAAAAAGCGGGATCAGATCCTTGAAACCGGCGCAAAGCTTGTCCTGGCACCCTGCCATAATTGCTGGGATGCCATTCGAGATCTTGAAGAAGAATATGAGATTGGTATTCGGTGGTCCTTTTTAAAACCGATTGTAATAAAAATGCTGGTAATACCGGAGCATTTAAAACCAGAGGAATAAAAGCCTTTTGATCATTTAATGAAATGGGGTTTGATATGTTTAAAAAAATATTATTTGCAACATCTGCAACTGAAGCCAGCGATCATGCGGCAAGGGTTGCCTTTAACATTGCCAGAAATTATCAGTCGAGCTTAAATCTTTTTCATGTCATGGGGGTGCCTACAAGAGGATACAGCCAGGTTGTCATCGATGTGAAAACCAAAGAAGAGGTTGCGGTTGATGAAGACTATACCGCCTGGGTAACAGAAGAGATTAAAACGTATTATGAAAACCATCTGGATGGCAGTTTTAATTACACCATAGATGTTGCAGTGGGATTTCCCGCCCGGGAGATATTAAGGCAGGCAAAAATAACACAGCCTGATTTGATATTGATCGGCGGCAGCACGGGTGATGAAGATGAGTCTGTTTATAAAAGAAACTCGGCAGGATCAACCCTTCAAAAAGTGGCCAAAGCAGCCAAATGCCCTGTGCTTGTTGTTAACAGGCCTGCAGCTTCCTTTTGGGGAGGACTGTCAAGTATCGTCTTTGGTACGGATTTTTCAAAGACATCAGACAAGGCATTTGATTTTACAATGAAGGTTGCCAAGGCCCTTGATTGCGAAGTGAATGTCTTTCATGCCATTGATATTACCCCTTTGCATACCGGAAAAATGTTAAGCCAGGATGAAATTGAGCAGAAAATAAGAGAGTCGTTGAGAAAGATCAGGGCACGATACGAACCTAAGTTAAAAGAGCTGAAAGCTTACTCCATGGATGTTGCAGAAGGTATCCCCTATATGGAAATAGTTAAATATGCCAGGGACAACCTTGCTGATCTGATCATTATGGCGCATCATTCAAGAAGAGTCCCCGACGAAGATAAAAGGCTGGGGGGGAATGTAGAACAGGTTATCGTCAGGGCCGGGTGCCCGGTAATAAGTATAAATAAATAAGAATCAGAGGGTGTTATGAAAAAGAAAATTCTGGTGATTGATGATGATTTGAATATTAGAGATTATCTTGTTTCCCTGTTTAATGATAATGCCTATGAAGCCTATATCGCCGGTGATGTAAAAGAAGGGATAAAAGAGGCAAATAAGATAAAGCCAGACCTTATTACGCTGGATATAGAAATGCCGGGAGAATGGGGGCCACGGTTCTACCGTCAGCTTTCACAGGACCCCAAGCTTAAAAATATTCCCGTGATTGTTATCAGCGGTCTTTCCGGCCATCAGTATGCGGTTGTCAAAGCAGTGGCTTCTCTTACAAAACCCTTTGATCGTGAGGAATTGTTAAAAATTGTAAAAGAAACACTCAATTAAGTTTAATATTTTTATTTAATTATGGCAAAGAAAATATACTTTATAGATAGTGATGAAAAGCATGCCGGAGCTTTGAAAACGTATATTGAGCGCCAGCAGTATGACGTTACCTGTGCCAGCACGTTTGATGCAGCGAGGCTTTTACTTGACAAGAATCTCCCGGATATAATTCTTGTTGATCCTTTTATCAGTGATGAAATGATTTCCTGCCTTGAATCGGTAAAAAGGGAAAACCCATCTGTTCAGATCATTATTCTTACACAAAAAGACAAGCTTGATGCGGCCATGGATATTTTTGGATCAAAAGTGATTCACTACATTGCAATGCCGATTAACAGTAAAACGCTTGATCTTGCACTCATTGCTGCAAGTAAGAATATTTCACGGAATAGGAAAATTGATCGGTATTCAGAAAGGATTTCGGAACTTCATGGTACTCAGGATTTATTAAACCAATTGTTTGAAAAAGTTCCCTGTTATATTTCTGTTCAGGATAGAAATTTTAGGATAACGGCAGCCAACCGAAAATTCAGGCAACATTTCGGCAACCAGGTCGGCGGGCATTGTTTTGATATATATAAGCACAGAGATTCCAAGTGTCATGACTGCCCGGTTGCAGAAACATTCCAGGACGGAGAATCCCATAGTACAGAAG
>QMMT01000351.1 GCA_003647385.1 Deltaproteobacteria bacterium | reverse complement strand
TGATACATCCGTTATGGTTTCAATCACCAACAGCCTTTTCGCATATGGCGATACAGATGATGAAATCACAAAGACTTTTGCCTCTTTAACTGTCGGCCTTACAGCAGTCCCGGTCCCTTCAAGTATATTCCTTCTTGGTGGCGGGCTTTTTGCAATCTTGGGCACCATGAGAAGAAAAAGGGGATAGTATAAAATTATATTTCGACTTATTGCACTAATGATTATGTAGTATAACCCCCCCCCATCCAGAGGGATTCATCAGAGACGCTGATAGGGAATCACTGGGCGTTATCCCCTTGGAAGCGCTGCCTTATATCTTAAAACTGCCAGAGATCATAAAAATGGTTGACGGGTCCGTGACCCTTGCCTGTAGTATAGTCTGCTCCTGCTGTGAGGGCACCGGTGATATAGGTTTTGGCATTCCGGACAGCAGTTTTAAGCCCAACGCCTTTGGCAAGATTGGCACAGACAGCAGAGGACAGAGTGCAGCCGGTCCCATGGGAGTTTGGGGTGTCGATGCGGGTGGCCGGAAGTTTAGTCATGGTGTCGGTATCCTTTTGATATAGAAGATCACAGCTGTCCTCATGGGTGAGGTGACCCCCTTTTAGCAGAATATTGTCACACCCCAGCATCGCAAGATCTCTTGCAGCCCCGGTCATATCTTTCAGGGTTTCAACATTCCGGTCCAAAAGTACCGAAGCTTCGGGCAGGTTGGGGGTGATAATGGTGACCTCGGGGATGAGGATGGTTTTTAATGCCTGGACGGCATCACTCCGGAGCAGGTTGTCTCCGCTCTTGGAAATCATGACCGGGTCCAGTACAGTATTGAGACATTTCCACTGGACTAATTTTTTGGCCACCATTTCAATGACCTCAGGGGAGTGGAGCATGCCTATTTTTACGGCATCCGTGCCAATGTCCGTCATGACGGCATCTATCTGCTGACCAATGAATTTCGGTGGAACCGGGAAAATGCCGGTGACCACCCTTGTGTTTTGGGCAGTCAGGGCAGTAATGGCAGACATACCAAAACAGCCCAGGGCGGAAAAGGTTTTTAAATCAGCCTGTATACCGGCACCGCCGCCACTGTCCGACCCTGCTATGGTTAATGCCCTGAAATAAGATTTCATTATGGTCTCTCCTGTGGGATATAGGTTTTTTCAAAAATATGGACAAGCTGTTGGGTTGCATCAAACGCATTATCTGCCGAACAGATGGCAGATACCACAGCAATTGCATCGGCTCCGGCTTTTATGACTTCTTCTGTATTGGCGGCATCAAGCCCGCCGATGGCCACCAGAGGGTGGTGGCTGTAGTCCCTGATTTTTTTAAGTCCCGCTATGTCCCAGGGTGTTTTGGTATCTGTTTTGGTGGGTGTGGCAAAAATCGGGCTGACCCCCAGGTAGTCTACATCCAGATCCTGGGCCTTTTGTACATCTTCCCAGGTTTCCACGGACAGTCCAATGACAGCGTCGGGCCCCATCAGCTTTCGGGCATGGTTATAGGGCATGTCACTCTGGCCAAGATGAACGCCATCTGCTTTTACTGCCAGGGCAATATCCACCTTGTCGTTGATGATCAGGGGAATCCCGGCCGGTTTCAGGATGGACGAAAGATCCTGGGCTTTTTTTAGAAACAGCCGGGTGTCAGTGTTTTTTTCCCGGAGCTGAACACAGCAAACACCCGCTTTGACCGCATCTGAAACAATGGATTCAAGAGATTTTCCTTTACAGGCCTTCTGGTCTGTTACAAGATAAATTCCTTTCATGGTCTTCCCTATTCTTTAAAAAGTTTTTTGATATGGGTTTCGGACAATTGGTAAAGGGCATCAATAAAATTGACCTGGAGAGTGCCTGGGCCCTGGGCGTTTTTGGCAGCCATTTCTCCTGCAATGCCCATGATGGCCATTGCATGGGCTGCAGCCTTTTCAAAATTCTTGTTTACTGCGGCAAAGGCACCACAAATGGCTGTTGCAGTACAGCCAAGGCCTGTGACACGCGGCATCATGGCATGGCCGTTTTTAACCTGGATGATGGTCTCCTGTGACACAATATAATCTGTTTTGCCGGTGATGCAGACCGTACAGTCAAATTCTCTGGCTAAAGCCTTGGCAGAATCAATGGCCTGATCCGAAGCACTGGTACTGTCCACACCTTTGGTGACTATGTCCTGTTCGCATAATGCCATGATTTCCGAGCCGTTTCCCCGGATAATGGAAGGCCCTGATGACTGGATAAGTTCTCTGGCAGTCTTAGTTCTGTATTGGGTGGCACCAACCCCTACAGGATCAATGACAATGGGAATCTGTCTTTGCTCTGCTTTTTTGGCAGCCATGAACATAGCCTCGATCCAGGCATCGCTCAGGGTGCCGATATTAATGACCAGAGCTCCTGCAATCCCTGCCATTTCTTTCACTTCAGGCACGGCATGGGCCATGACCGGGGAGGCGCCCAGGGCAAGAAGAGCATTGGCAGTCGTGTTCATGACCACATAGTTGGTGATATTGTGAACCAGGGGGCCGTTCTCTCTGATTTTTTCAACATCATTGAAGATGCTTGATGGGGTGATCGTCATTGGGATTCTCCTTACTTGAATGTATGGATGAGCACTGATGCATCCACTCTGTTTTTAATCAGCCCGTATTTTAAGGCAAAGTCAGCAAAGGCCTGCCATTTGGCAAGGTTGTGACCGGTTTTTACCGCAAAATAGGGCCGGGTGAGTTCAAACGCCAGGGTTTCAATTTTTTTATCTGCTGCAGGTACGGCAGACAGATACGTTGCCAGTGCATCTTCAGGATGGGTTTTTGTATAGGCAAACGCCTTTTCAATGGCGTTGACAAAGCCTTTAACAGCGCCTGGTTTTTCCTTCAGGGTTTTTGGGCCGCAGACAAAAATTAATTCTTCATAATCCGGTATTCCCCATTTCTCCAGTTCAAAGAATTGGGCTTTAACCCCGTGCTGGGCCATGCCAACGGTTTCATAGGTCTTAAAAGGCCCCATGATAGCATCCACCTTGTTGGAAACCAGGGCGGGCAGGATGGTAAATCCAACATTCACAGGGGTATAATCCTGGATATCGTTGATGGAAGCAAATGCATCCAACAGCACATCCATGAGTCCGGGTACGGTATAACCGATCTTTTTATTGGACAAATCAGAAGGTTCTTTGATGCCCTTGCCTTCAAGAAAGAGCAGGGTGGTTAATGGATGAACCACCAGGGGAGCTATAACCTTGAGGGGAAGCCCCTGGTCTGTGGCAATAATGGTCTGGGGCTGGTATGAGACAGCAATATCCATATGGCCGGATGCAGTGAGTTTCAGGGCATCTGATGTTTCAGACGGACTGATGATGCTCACCTCAATGCCCTGGTCGGCAAAATATCCCTTTTCATTTGCCACATAAATGGGCAGATGATCCACATTGGGGAACCAGTCCAGCATGAGTTTAAGTTTTTCCCCAGCCATAAGGGTTGAACTTCCCAATAAGGTGATGGCTAAAATAATACCGATAATTTTGTTTTTCATCATTTGTTTTCCTTAAATTATTTCCATTTTATGATTTTTCTTTCCAAAATTCCCACCAGCCACCACAGCGCAAGGCCAATGGCAGTAAGCCACAGTATGGCAGCAAAGACCAGATCCACCTGAAGTCTTGCATTGGACTGGATCATGAGAAATCCCAGCCCCTGTTGAGCTCCCACCCATTCCCCGATCACAGCGCCGATGGTGGCC
>QMMT01000350.1 GCA_003647385.1 Deltaproteobacteria bacterium | reverse complement strand
GGAGTTAATTAAAAATATTTCTATTTCAGTTCCAGCGTCCCTGACTTCCCACTGCAAAAAATTATTAACAAACCTTAAAGGAAAAAGAAGGTTATGGAAAAAATTATTAACGCCTTTTCGTATCGTCGTCGGCATAATAAATTTATATCCTGTAGAAATGGGTTTGATTGCTGCAAAATATAAAAAATCATTAAATGAATACATGGCGTAATTAAAGTAATAGAGGGGGTCAGCAATGGATTGTGGCTCGATGGTATCATCGTAATCTTCAAAAAGATCATCATCCAGTGTATCGTCTTCTAATTCTTCATTTTCCAGTGTAGCATTATCAATCGTGGCTTGGGTGTTCTGTGCAAAAGCTAAAGGATTCAGAATAAAAACAGATATCAAAATACCAAAAATTAAAAAACAATATTTTTTCTCCATTATTAACCGTTTCCTTTTAGATATTAACTATCATTAAACATACAATAAATGCGTTAAACAATTGGCTATTTATCATCTTTGTTAAAGATAAATTTTCTGATAAGAGATTCAATGTCGAGTG
The DNA here is from genome assembly GCA_003647385.1 of Deltaproteobacteria bacterium. Lineage (GTDB taxonomy): Bacteria > Desulfobacterota > Desulfobacteria > Desulfobacterales > Desulfobacteraceae > Desulfobacula. The sequence continues at coordinate 3,187 of QMMT01000350.1, read as the reverse complement.
AAGACTCTGTAAGGATAATTTCCTCCCCTGGTTCAAGCATTGTATCTGAACCTCCAGCTAGTATATCAATGAATTTTTGACCTATTATACCAGATGTCTTAACCGATGCAATGATATCTTCAGAAAGTTCAATGTGTTGATCAATACTTAATTCTACTTTTGCAAGCATTCGCTCTTTATCGATACTGATGTTTGAAACAGAGCCGATTTCCACCCCTGCCATTTCAATTCTTGCACCTGTTTTAAGTCCGGACACAGAAGTAAAAAAGGCATAGACTGAGTATTGTTTGTCCTTAATAAAATTGATTTCTCCCAGAACCACAAAAAGGTATCCGGTACATATTAATCCAATAATGACAAAAAGTCCTACATAAAATTCAATTTTCCGTTTATTCATAGCGTTCCCTTTTAATGTAGATCTCCAATCTATTTAATTTTAAACATCTTCGCCCCGGATAAACGCATTTAAAGTTTTGCTGTGTGAATCAAGGATATCTTTTTTGGAGCCCTCAAATTTTATAATACCATCATCCAACATGGCAATTCGTTGGGCAATATTAAAAATTTCAGGAATATCGTGAGTCACGATCACAGCAGTAAACCCAAATTGTTCCTGGTATTCCTGTATCATTGAATGTACCTTTTTTTTTCTTACCGGGTCAAGACCGGTTGTGGGTTCATCAAAAAGGACAACTTTCGGATCAGTTACAAGGGCACGGGCTAAAGCAACCCTTTTTCGCATACCACCGGAAAGTTGGGCAGGAAATTTTTCCAGGGTCCCGGTTAGCCCCAATTGTTTGATTCGTGTAATGACTTTCTCTTTTATGTGAGTTTTAGAAAACTTTGAGTTCTCAACCAAAGGTAACGCCACATTGTCATATATGTTCATAAAATCGAACAATGCATTGTCCTGAAACATATAGCTCAATTCTTTATGAAAAGATCTACTGGCGGCAACAGAGAGTTGATGGCGTGATTCACCCTTAATCAGTATCTGTCCGGAATCCTGTTCTACAAGACCGATAATATGTTTTAACAGTACGGATTTGCCTGTACCGCTTTTTCCAATGACGGCCATAATTTCGCCTTTAAAAATTGACAAATTGAGACCTTTTAAGACATGATTCGATCCAAAACTTTTCGTAACATCTATAAATTGTATAAAAGGGAGTGTCATATTTTTAAACCAAAAAAAAAGTAATGATATAATCAAAAATAAAAATATAGATACAGGATTGAACAACAGCGTTTGTTGTCGACAAACTAACACCCCTGGCCCCAAATCCACTGGACAAATGAGTATAATATCCACGGTAACAGCAAATAGTTGTAACAATAAAGCCAAAGAAAACTGCTTTATAAACCCCTCCGGTAATATCCGCAATTTCAATACTTTTTATAACAGTATCCATGTAAACATATTGATTGATTCCAAGCATGATAGACCCGGAAATATATCCACCAAAGATACCCACAACGTCAAAAAGTGCAGTGAGTAATGGAAAACTGATAACAGCGGCAATAATTCGTGGCGTAAATAAAAACCTGACGGGATTAATATGCATGGTTTTTAACGCATCAATCTGCTCTGAAATTCGCATGACACCAAGTTCTGCTGCCATGGCTGACCCTGCCCTTGCAGTGACCATAATTGCTGTAAAAACAGGACCTAATTCACGAATCAAAGTTAAAGCAACTGCAGACCCCAGGGCGGCTTCCGACCCAAACTTTACTAGAGAGTAGTATCCTTGAAGGCCTAGAACCATGCCGGTAAAAAATCCAGTCAAAACAATAACAAAAACAGATTTAGATCCAATAAACCATAAATGATCAATAATTTTTTTAAATTGAAAGGGCAAAACAAAAATATTAATGACGCCGCTTAAGAAAAAAAGAACAATCCTACCGAGTGATTCCAGCTGTCTTAGGATTATCGCACCAAATTTTTCAATGAGTTGAATTAACATGTTTCATGTATATATCTTCTAAATTATGAAAATTCAAGATTCTTGCAAGTATTACGTTAATTTATTTTGAAAAAATACGTATAATTATGATACAATCAGATTGACACGTACTGAAAAAAATAATACGTATAGAAATGCAAATCCGAATAACCCATCAATTCATAAAAGGGATAGACAGATGGCCCAAAAAATTACATTAAGTGTCCCGGATTTACTCCATGAAAAACTTAAAGAATGGAGGGCTTCTTTCAATTTTTCTAAAATGTTTCAAGAGGCGGTAACAGAGGCAATTCAGAAGAAAGAGGAGTTTCAAAAACGATTTTCAGACGATTTTGATATGTCGGAAATTATCAAACGATTAAAACAGGAAAAATTAATCTGGGAAAAAAAATATTATAAAATTGGTAAAAAAGAAGGCCTTTTATGGGCTAAGACAGTCTGCTATGAAGATCTTTTATACGTATTGCAATTTGATGCTACGTATCAAATAATTTCAGACCCTAAAATGAATCAATATTTTGAACAGATTTATCAATCAACAGATCTTGTAACGTATTCAAACGCAAGTTCCGTTGACCATGAACAAATGTTTATTGAGGGTTGGTTTAAAGGGGTTTTGGAATTCTGGAATCAGGTAAAGGAAAAATTATAATCATGACATTTTCATCTCACATTCTTGGTATTGATGTTGGCTCAGTCTCTATTCACATTGCAGTAGTAAATGACAAAGGCAATCTTGTTCATACAGATACATGTTCTCATCATGGGGAAGTAAAACAATGCCTTTCAAAATTAATGATCAATATGGATATGGCACATATCCATTATATTGCAACCACCGACAGTACCCCTTCTTTGATCAGGGCAAACCAGTCGTATGACGAACAATTAACGATCATACGGGCAGCAAAATATTATCATAAATCATTTGATGCAATTTTGCATATCGGCGGCGAAAAATTTTCATTAAGTCAGTTTGATGAAAACCAAAATTATAAGGGTGCCAGACATAATACCTCCTGTGCTGCGGGAACCGGCAGTTTCCTTGATCAACAGGCCCGTAGATTAAACCTGTTGGGCGGATCACGCGAATTGAGTAAAAAAGCCCTTTTAAATACAAAAAAAATTCCTGACATCGCGACGCGTTGTGCTGTCTTTGCCAAGACAGATCTTATCCATGCCCAACAGGAAGGTTACGACATTGAACAAATCTGTGACGG
>QMMT01000349.1 GCA_003647385.1 Deltaproteobacteria bacterium | reverse complement strand
GAAAACAATCAAGAGATTTAATGTTTCAGACCGGATCGAATTTTTATCTGGAAATTATATCGAAGATGAATTTGCTTATCCTGATTCATTTGATGTGGCCTGGCTTTCCCACATCCTCCATGGTGAAGGACCAAAACAGGCTCAGGAGATTATCGGGAAAGCGGTTTTAGCTTTAAAGCCCAGAAGTAAAATTTATATCCATGATTTTTTCCTGAATGACAATATGGATGGCCCGTTATTTCCAGCTCTATTTTCCATCAATATGTATTTAAGGACACCAGAAGGCCGTTCTTACAGTGAAACTGAGGTTTCGGACATGCTCATGGCACACGGCGTAGAAAATGTTTCGCGTCTCTCTTTTGAGGGGCCGACCCAGTCTGGCATTTTAAGCGGCATCACTTCATAAGAATGAAGTAAAAGATGAATCAAATAATTTCCTGGATGTAATAAATGAGTTTTTTTGAAGATGGGAAGAAAGTATTATCTAATCTGGACAGCTATTACAACGAGAGCATTCGGAAAGAAAAAAAGGTGATCCGGCAACGGACTATCAGCGAACTCCATCACAAATTTGACCTATCCACCCACCTGACAAAAGGGGACTTATCCGATGAAAGACTTGATTCTTTCCTAAAAGCGTATCTTGACAATACCACAAGACTGCATCATCCGGGATATTTTGCCCATCAGGTGGGCATACCTCATTCAACCGGGGCTCTCGGGTCATTGATTGACGGATTCACCAACAATGCCATGGCCATCTACGAAATGGGGCCGGCTGCGGCTGCCATTGAATTTTTTATGGTTAACCTTCTGTTGAAAAAGATCGGCTGGCAGCCCATGCCCACGGATATTGAAAAAAGATTGACCTTTTTCCATGGAGGCGGCGTGTTAACTCATGGCGGTTCCCTTGCAAACATGACCGCACTTCTGGCAGCCAGAAATCATCTGGACACCACCATTAGAGAGGAAGGTAATCCATCTGACCTTGTGATTCTTGCCCCTGAATCCTCCCACTATTCAATTGCCAAAACAGCCGGAATAATAGGGATTGGTGAAAACAATGTGATTGCCCTTGAAACGGATTCCTGTGGCAGGGTGAAGGTTTCAAAATTAAATAACTCCTTTCAAACAGCTGTCAATAAAGGCAAACGAATCGTCGCTCTTGTGGCCAATGCCTGCTCCACCGGGACGGGGCTTTATGATTCCATTGATGAGATTGCTGACTTCTGCAGCGAAAAAGGGATATGGTTTCATGTTGACGGTGCTCATGGCGCAAGTGCACTTTTTTCTAACAAATACAAACGATACCTTAACAATATCCAAAAAGCGGATTCCATGATAATTGACGCTCACAAGATGTTAAGAACCCCTGGTATATGCGCGGCTTTGCTGGTAAAAGATGCAGCTGCTCTGGACCATGCATTTGAACCTAAGGCGAGTTATCTTTTCCATGAGAAAAAACAACCCGGATTTGATTTTATCGGGCAGGTAATTGAGTGCACAAAGGCAGGGCTTGGTTTGAAATTTTATATGAGTTTTGCAGCTCTTGGCGAAAAAGGAATGGCAGACTATATTGACAACACATATGATCTAACAAGACAGGCGTTTGAATATATAAGCGCACAGCCAGATTTTGAAGTGCCCTGCAGGCCTGAAAGCAATATTCTGTGTTTTAGGTTTGATGCAGCAGACGAGGTACAGATCAAGCTGAGGGATCATTTAATTGAAGAGGGCAGTTTTTATATCTCCTCCACGGCGCTGAACAATAAACGATACCTTAGAATAGTCGTTATCAATCCTGACTCAGGACTCAATGACATTAAAAATTTAGTCACGTCAATTCGACAGGCATTTGCAACACTTTTTCCTAAATAATTTTTGACTCATCCTCTGTCTTGATGGTATCCAGGCCCTTCACCTTGCTTTAGGAGGGACTGACAAAAAAAACGTAAATCCTGCATTATTTGAATTTCTTTCCCAGCAGAAATGGGCCACTGCCTATGAAAAAAATCAATCCGAACAAAAAACCTTTGTCCTTCATGGAGCAGGGCAGCCCCCTTCGCTGACACTGCCGTCCCTGTTTTCAAAAGAAATAAACGCCCTCCTGAAAAATGAATGTATTAAATAACCCTGAAATTCTCCGGGACTGGAAAAAGCGGTTTTTATATTCCGGGGAGACTACCCCCTTGTTAATGCCCACCTTGAATCTGCCCGAAGGGAGATATCCAAAAGTCCTGTAATAAAAGGGTCTATCCAGCTCAACGAGTTTTTAGAAACAGAGTTGAGCAAAGAACCCCAGGTCGGGTTTATTATTGGGGTGGGTGCAAACGACGTGACAGGGATGCTGCTGCCCATTGCTACAAGCCTCACCGGGAGAGTGGAAGGAGCTTCCATTATTGTCACAGGCGCGGTATCATCTTCTTCCGCAAGCTCGGCTGAACTTGATATGGCGGTTCTGTCATTATCGGGGGGCACAGAAAAAAGACGGAAAAAGTTCTCTTATACCTGAGAAGAATGTATATGCCTTTACAGAACTATAAAGATCTTGAGCCGGAATTTTTAATGGGATACTGGCAGCGCAAAAAAGATATCATTGCCGTAACTCATTTTGCTGATTTATTGCCGGAGGTTCTGTTTCTGGATGAAGGCCATAACCAGCAGAGGGAAAATCTGATTGAAATGCGGATAAAGTTGAAAAGCGAAAAATACTATGCCGCAAAAAGAACGCCAACTCTTAAAGAAACAATTATTCAGACAAAAAAGGATATGAGAAAACGGGCAGAAGATGAAATATTAATGCGGGTTAACGCCATTCGTAAGTACCTTATAGATCCTGACAGGGAGATATATATTTTCCATGAAAAGATATTTAAAACATATATGGAAAATTAATATCCCGTATATACGTTAAGCCAGCCATTCCAGTTTCTAAAAACCCATTAAGGCGATAAATGATGTAGAGTTGAATGTTGAGCATAAAAATATTTTCTCTAACCCCAAGACGTAGTATCTGTTTTTAATTGGAAAAAAAGCGCCTCATGAATATCAGGAAGGATCATATCCTGCTTTTACAAAATGCTCAATTCCATAAAAAGGAATTGACAACACGTTTTTATAAAACGAGTATGGATGGGATGAAATTTTGACACCAAATTGAGAGTGTCTGGAATCCATAAAAATTTTTAAACTTTTCATTGAACCTGTTGCAGAACTTTTAACTTCTACTGGAATAATTTTGTTATTAACAGGAATTACATAATCGATTTCAGCGTTGCTTGAGCGTTTTTCTCTATGCCAGTAAAAAATAGAGCTTTTCTCCCGTGGATTATTGTATCCAATTAGTTCAAGTCCAACCATAAGTTCTGCTATTATGCCTTTATGAATCAGAAAAATATCACTACTTAGCAAAAATTTATTATAATCAAGATTCAAAATCCTCTGGGTAAGTCCGATATCAAAAAATATCACTTTAAATTTTGAGAGATTTGTCTCGGCTCCAAGGGGGATACCATTTGCATTGCTGTGATAAACTTTATAGATTATTCCAGCCATTTCAAGTAAATCCAAAGCCTCACCAAGAACAGTGCTCTTAATATTTTTATCCACATTTGAATATTTAAATTTCTGTCCTGCCTGGTGTGGAAGAGTTGTAAATAGTTTTGACAAATATTTTAACTGGCTCTTTTTTGCATATTTATGGAAATCGGTAATATATGTTTGAAGTATATCTGATTGTAT
>QMMT01000348.1 GCA_003647385.1 Deltaproteobacteria bacterium | reverse complement strand
TGATGGGTTATCTAATTCCACCGATGACAAATATGGGCATCACCATTATTAAAGAATCCAGTGTGCTTTCAATTATTACCGTTGCCGAATTAACCTACTACAGCCAATTTGTGATTGGAAAAGCCTTTGCACCAGTGGAAATTTTCTCTTTGGTTGGTTTGATTTACTGGATTATAACAGCACTTTTTGCATTAGGAATGAAAAGTATTGAGAATCGTTATAATTTCATTGCAAAAATAGAAAAAACAAAAGATTTAATTCCTGCCAGAGGCTAATTAAATCAGACCATAAATAAAATTCACATTGAAGAAGGTCATGATGAATATGAAAGATATGGAAAAAACGGCAGTAACCAAGCCCATAATAACGATGCGAAATGTTAACAAATGGTATGATGATTTTCAGGTTCTTTGTGATATCAACCTGGATGTGGCTAAAGGAGAAAAAATTGTTATCTGCGGCCCATCCGGATCAGGTAAATCAACATTGATCCGTTGTATTAATCGTTTGGAAAAATACCAGAAAGGAGAGATCATTGTAAATGGAATCAAGCTGACAGATGATCTTAAAAATATTGAACAGGTTCGCTCTGAAGTCGGTATGGTTTTCCAACAACTCAATCTCTTTCCCCATATGACTGTCCTTGATAATCTTACATTAGCACCCTTATCCGTTCGCAAAACAAAAAAACAAGACGCAGAAGAACTCGCCATGTATTTTTTAGAGCGGGTTCGTATATCCGAACAGGCACATAAATATCCTGTACAACTTTCTGGCGGCCAGCAGCAGAGAGCAGCAATTGCGCGTGCATTATGCATGAAACCCGAAGTCATGCTTTTCGATGAGGTAACATCGGCTTTAGACCCGGAAATGGTGGCAGAAGTTCTGGATGTAATGGTAGAATTAGCCAAAGAAGGAATGACCATGCTTTGCGTTACTCATGAGATGGGCTTTGCCCGGGAAGTGGGAGATCGGGTAATATTTATGGATAAGGGAACAATCCTTGAAGAGGCTGCACCGGATGAATTTTTTAAGAACCCGAAAAGTGAAAGAGCTGTACAATTTTTAAAAAAAGTTTTATCGCATCACGAAAAAGAAATATTATAAAATCATACTAAGGGAAAAACTATTATGGCCAAAAACAAACTAAATCTGCCCTTCACAGGAATATCCTCCTTTTGCCGGGTACCGATCTGTGAAAACTGGAGTCAACTGGATACTGATGTGGCTATATTGGGAGTGCCGTTTGATTTGGGCACCCAAGTAAAGCCTGGAGCCCGTTTCGGGCCGCGAGGTATCCGTGAAGCATCAACTATTTATTCTCTTCAGGGCGCTGGATATTATGACCACGAGTTTGATAAAAATTTTCTTGAAGGCGTGCGCATTGTGGATTGTGGAGATGTTGACATGATTCATATGGATGCGCAGCAATGTCTTCAAAATACTTACGAAGATGTTTTAGAACTATTATCTAAAAATGTTCTTCCGGTTATCATAGGCGGTGATCATTCCGTGCCAATACCTGTGACCCGTGCGATGAAAGAATTGGGACCTTTTCATGTTATCCAGTTTGATGCCCATCTTGATTTTGTAGACGAAAGGCTTGGTGTCCGAGAAGGACAAGGAAACCCCATAAGACGTATCTCAGAGATGAAACATGTTTCAGGAATCAGTCAAATTGGCATTCGCGGGCCAGGCAGCAGCAGTCGACATGATTTTGATGACGCCCTTGCATATGGATCAACCATTATTGGTCCCAGGCAGTTTCGACAAATTGGAGCCAAAGGCGTAATTGATATGCTTCCAAAAGGAACACGCTTCTATGTTACTATTGATTGTGATGTTCTTGACCCTTCATTAGCGCCTGGTACTGGTTCACCATCTCCCGGAGGCCTGGATTACTATGAGATTACGGATGTATTGCGTGGAATCGCTGATCGTGGAGAAGTAATAGGATTCGATTTTTGCGAAGTAGCACCGATATATGATCAGACAGGGGTGACGTGCCAGGTCGCTGCCAGGATCATACTGGACTTTTTGGGTGCCATCTTTGACAATCGGAAACCATGACCATTGGGACGGCGGTGCTTATATATAAATCAATCGGTTCAATAGAATATCTTCAACATTCTGTCGAGAATCTATCATAGCCAGCACAAATATCTTTCTCTCTACAATTTTGTATATTAATCGCCATGGTGTGATAACCAATTCCCTGTATTGCGATATGCCTTGCTCTTGAAGCTCTGGTACGATACGGCCTCTTTCAGGAAAGAGATAAAAATCCGATGTTCTTTCTTTAATTTTGCTTAATATTTTTAATGCTGTCTGAGGTCTGTCTATAGAAATGTATTCAATAATATTTTTTAAATCATTTTCTGCAACGTTTGTCCAAATAATTTCATGTTTTAGATTCATTTCAATTTTTCTTTCAATGAATCCTCTATATTTTTAAACACTTCCTTTTGTGATTTTACTCTTCCGTTCTGCACATCACTTTCTCCTTGAGACAACAGCTTTAATATGCCAATTGCATTTCGCATATTTTCGTAACTTTCAGGATCCTGAAGGATTGCTCTGGGTTCCCCATTTTGTGTTATAATTACTGGACGATGGGTTTGATTAATCTGGTTCAATAAATCTGCGGCTCTGGATTTCAAATAAGTGATTGGCTTTATGTCATTTGTGATATTCATTTTTTTCGCCTCCGGTCCGTATATAGTATCAAGTATAGACCGATTGTCAAGATGTATTTTTTAAAATATGTAAAAAAAGCTCTGGAGATAGACTTCTAAACCTCCTGTGAATTTAAAAGTCCTTTACTGAACCTTATATTTCAGGGTTTGGGGCACATCTTAAAGTTTATCGTATACTTCCGGTTTAACATCAGGAACCTGCTCCAGTGCTTTCAAAAACTTATCCCTGGTCCCTCTTTGAGCCCGCCTGCTGATATACTCTTCAGTCATAAATGCCGATAATTTTTCAGAAATAGCGGATGATATAAACTGATTTATAGAAACAGATTCCTTTTTAGAAATTTCTCTCAGCTTATTATGTATCGATTCAGGTAGTCTTAAACTTAGTGTACTCATGATATATCTCCTGTTAATTTCAAAAACTCTTTAGGCGAAAGAATATTTACACCTAATTGGCTCACTCTTTTAAAATCTTTTTTATTGTAAGTGATAATAAAATCAGCCTGGGAATTAATTGCCAATTCTAAAACAAAATCATCTTTCGGGTCAGAAAGGAATGGACGCCAGAGATAAAATATTTCTGTCTCAATGCCTGCAAAACAGATGTAATCAATAATGTCATCAATATTTTTTGTTTTTAGTTTGATTGTGTTACTTCTTTTAGCAACATCTTCATATTCAAAGACTAATGCAACAGATATATAAATATCGAATTTCTCACTCCCAATCATTTGAATAAGCTTATAAGAGGCTCCCTGGCTACTTCGCAAGGCAGAAACAAACACATTTGTATCAATTACTATTTTATATTTCTTTTTCATGACGGTATTATATATGATACCGTAAAATACGGCAAGTTGAATTTAAGAACCAGATTTTATTTCCCCAAAATAACAGCCGAGTGAGGCTAAAACAAAAAGCATGAGACTTCAGGACGTTAACAGGCCCCTTTTTTTTAAGAGAGGTACTGGATCCACAATATGCCGAGGGAACCATTTTTTCTGATCCTTGGCACCCAGGGCCATTGAAAGCAGTTCGGAAAAATGAAG
>QMMT01000347.1 GCA_003647385.1 Deltaproteobacteria bacterium | reverse complement strand
CAATAATAGTGTGGTCAAGAAATAAGTACCCAAAAAATAAATACCTGGATAAACGGTTACTATTTTATTCGGGATGGATATGAAATAAAAATTATAACAAAATATATAATGATCAGGCAATAATACTTAGTATGCATAATTTTAACAAATTATTAAATGAATGTTCAAATAAATTAAATGAATGTTCAAATGATTACATAGAGGGTCGAAGCTAAATTTAAACATTAATAAAGATGAAAAGGAAAACGCCATGGAGATATTAAGGGTTAACATGACCGATCAATCAATAAAATCCGAAAGCATGCCTGATGAATACAAATTTCTTGGCGGGCGTGGCTTAACATCAAGTATTATTAATAATGAGGTTCCTGCGAAATCAGATGCATTGGGCCCTGCAAACAAACTTGTATTTGCACCGGGATATTTAACCGCCACGCCTTTGATCAATACCGGGCGTCTGTCCATTGGATCAAAAAGTCCTTTAACGGGCGGTATAAAAGAGAGCAATGTGGGCGGCACCGTTGCCTATGCACTTGCACGTATTGGTATTGCCGCCGTGATTGTTGAAGGAGCAGCCCCTGAAGGGTATTTTTTCCTTAAGATCAATAAAGACGGATCAGCCGACCTGATCAATGCAGATGGTTTTAAAGGGATAAGAACCTATGCCCTGGTTAAAGAATTGAACAAGGAATACAATGATAACTACAGTATCACTTGTATCGGACCTGCAGGGGATTTTCAACTCTCATCAGCCTCAATTCAAACCACAGATCTGGACGGCCGCCCCTGCCGAGCTGCCGGGAGGGGTGGATTGGGTGCTGTTATGGGATCCAAGGGACTAAAGGCGGTGATTGTTGAAAAAGGTGCTCGTACACCTGCCCCCCTGGCATCAAAAGACGACTTTATGACAGCGGCAAAGGCCTATGCAAAAGCGGTCAAGGATGATGAATTCAGCGGCGAGACACTGCCGGAATTTGGTACGGCCGTTCTTGTTGAGCCCATTAACGCCGCAGGTGCTTTGCCCACTAATAATGCCCGTTTTGGTCAGTTTGAAGGGGTGGATAAGATCAGCGGAGAAACAATGGCCCGAGTTATTAAATCCCGGAAAGGTAAAACACGGCATAAAGGATGCTCCCAGTGCATCATCGACTGTTCCAACGAATATGTAGATGAAAAAGGTTCCTATATCACCTCATCACTGGAATACGAAACCATATGGTCGATGGGTCCCATGATCGGCAACGATAATCTGGATGCCATTGCCAAACTTGATTTTCTATGTGACGACATTGGTCTGGATACAATGGGTACTGGGGTAGCTGTGGCTGTGGCGATGGATGCAGGATATAAATCTTTTGGCGATGCTGATGCGGCCATTCAGATGGTTGAAGAAGTGGCTAAGGGGACCGAATTCGGCAAAATTATCGGTAATGGGCCGGATGCTGTTGGAAAACATTTTAACCACGATCGAGTACCTACGGTTAAGGGACAAAGCATAGCAGCTTATGATCCCAGAGCAATTCAGGGTATGGCTGTCACCTATTCTACCAGCCCCATGGGAGGGGATCATACGGCAGGATGGGTAGTGGATCAAAACCTGGAAGATTTTGGCGGTACAATTGACGCCCTTGGTTCTGAAGGACAGGTAGAGGCCTCCCGGGACACTCAAATTCATATGGCTGCAGTGGACACTATGGGGATTTGTGATTTTGCTCAGTCAGGCCTTGCAACACCGGAAGGGATCAACAATGTCTATCAAATGATTTGTGCCAAATCAGGAAAACCCTTTACTGAAGAAGACTGGACTGACCTTGGAGTTAAAGTCTTAAAAGCTGAACTGGCATTTAATAAAAAAGCCGGGTTTACCAAAAAACAGGATCGACTCCCGAAAATGTTTTATAAAGAGCCGTTACCACCGCATAACAAGGTTATTCTCATTCCGGACGATGAAATGGATACCACATTTGATTTTAAATAGTGCAACATAATTTATAAGGTTTAAGGAGTTTATTATGAAAAGCAGTTTAACAGGAAGACATTTTTTGCAACTTGACGATTTCACCCGTGAAGAAATTATGATGATGCTGGAAACCACCAGAGAATTAAAACTTGAAGTCAAACGCGGCCAATATTCCCCATATCTTGCCAATAAATCCCTGGGTATGATTTTCGATCAGGGTTCAACACGTACGCGTATCTCATTTGAGCTTGGCATGCAGCAATTGGGAGGGTTTTCCCTTTACCTGAAACCCGGTGAGATCCATCTTGGAGTTAAAGAGTCTATTTATGATACTGCAAAAGTATTAAGTCGTTATCATGATGCCATCATGATTCGCTGGAATAATTTTGTCGAACTGCAAGAATTTGCAAAACACGCAGACGTTCCGGTTGTAAACGCCATGACAGATGTGAACCATCCCTGCCAGGCACTGGCTGACATTTACACCATGATCGAACAATTTGGCACCAATCTTAAAGGAATGAACGTTACCTTTTTCGGAGATCGCACACAGCCTGCTCACTCCCTGGCAATGATCTGTTCCAAGCTCGGCATGAACTATACCCATTGCGCCCCTGAAAAATACCAGATCCTCCCTGAATGGACAGATCTGTACGAAGCAAACAACAAGGTATCCGGCGGTGTTTTCAATCAGACCGCTGATATTGATATCGCCACAAAGAATGCACACTGCATTTATACGGATGTCTGGTACTGGATCGGCCAGGAAGGTGAAGTGGATGAAAGAAAAGAAGCATTTGCACCTTACCAGGTCACCATGGACATTATTAAAAAGTGCGACAAGAATGTTATCTTTGAGCATTGTCTGCCGGCCGGCCGCGGTGTTGAAGTGACAGATGAAGTTATGGACAGCTCACATTCGGTTATTTTCGATGAAGCGGAAAACAGAATGCACACAGAAAAAGCATTACTTGCTCTTATTATGTCTTAAGATGAAACGATGTTTAAGGAGCTTATCTATGTATGAAAAATTGGTAGTCATAGCATTGGGCGGCAATGCAATAAAACAGGCCGATGAAAAAGGAACAACCCAGGAGCAGTTTGACAATATTGATATTACTGCAAAGCAGATTGCACGTATCTGCAAGGCAGGTTTCCTCCAGGTACTGACCCATGGCAACGGTCCCCAGGCAGGTGCTTTGCTGATACAGCAGGAAGAGGCAAAAGATATTGTCCCGCCGCAGACCTTGGCCAGCTGCGTTGCCATGACACAGGGCCAAATAGGATGGATGTTTCAGAACCGTATTGGATATCATTTTTCACAGCAAGACTTAAATTATCCAGTTACCACCATGATTACACAGGTTGTCATTGATAAAGATGATCCTGACTTTAAAAATCCATCAAAACCGGTTGGCCCTTTTTATTCCAAAGAAGAGGCCATGGCATTGAAAAATACAAAAGGTTATAGGGTAAAAGAAGCCAAACCAGGCCAGAAAAAAGGATGGCGTCGTGTGGTGCCATCGCCGGCACCGGTTGATATTTATGAAAACAAAGCCATTAAACAGCTGCTTGATATTGAGGCTCTGGTTATTGTTTCAGGTGGTGGAGGCATCCCCATTGTCAAGGAAGACGACGGCAGCTATACAGGTATCGATGCAGTGATTGATAAAGATCTTACTGCCAATACACTGGGGCAGGTACTCAATGCCGATTACCTGTTGGTCCTGACAGATGTTGAAAATGCCTATATCAATTTCAACAAACCAGATCAAAAAGCCCTGGGAACCAT
>QMMT01000346.1 GCA_003647385.1 Deltaproteobacteria bacterium | reverse complement strand
GGAAATCAGTCAGGTCAAACCCGCCGTGATTTTTCACTATGGATATCGAGGGGCTAACCTGACCAATGAAATATATATGCGCCGGTCTACGTTGATTCTTAACTCCCTGATGGGCAGTGTAGAAGCAAAAGGTGGTATTTTCTTTAAAAAGGGTCCGGGAGAGGTCGGTGGAAAAGCTGCCAGAAAACTTGTCAGCCAGGATTTTCCAAAAATTGATGTACCCAGGTTTGATAAAGTTGGTACCAAGGATTTTCCACTTCCTGATCCCAGTCACGGGGTTGGACAAATCCTGCCCTATGCAATTTTGAATGAAGATCCTTATCCTTTGAAGGCATTGATTGCCTATCGTCTTGATCCTCTTATGTCCATTGCCGATACAAACCAGACCAAAAGAGCGCTGGAAAAGTTGGATTTAATTGTCGCCATTGACATTAACTATTCTGATATTGCCTGGTATTCAGATGTGATTCTGCCGGAATCCACTTATCTTGAGAGGACTGACAGTATCCAGCAGATGAACGGGCTTAAACCCCAGATGTTTCTGAGGACCAAAGCAGTGGAACCGCGATACGATACCCTGGATGGTGCCATAATTTTGAAGAAGATCGGTGAAAAACTGGGAATAGGTGATTATTTTCCATACGAAACCATGGAAGATCTGGTGGACTGGCAGCTTGAAGGCACGGGTTTTACCAGGGAAGATTTTGAGAAAAAAGGGTTTGTGGCTTATGGCCCGGATCAGATTTTCTGGGATAGAGACAAGCTTCCATTTAAAACCCCTTCAGGGAAAATAGAATTTAAATCCTCTCTGCTTGAAGATGTCGGATTTGAATCTTTTCCCGCATATGAAGCAATTGCCAAGCCGGAGGATGGAAAATTTCGTCTGGTAGTGGGGCGTTCGGCTATTCATACTCATGTATCTACCCAGAATGTTCCCTATCTGAACGAACTGGAGAGTGAAAATACATTGTGGATTAATACAGCCAAGGCAGATGAACTGGGAATTAAAAACAATGATGTTGTTGAAGTGGCTTCATCCGTTGGAAAAGGCCAGATAAAAGCCTTTGTCACAGACCTGATCCATCCTGAAGCGGTTTATATGCTCCATGGATACGGGCATGAGGCCACCCGGGCAAAGAGATCCTTTAACAAAGGGCTTTCCGATGCAGTGCTTCAGGAGAATCTAACTGACAGGGTCGGCGGAAGTCCAGCGTTTCACGCAACTTTTGTAACGGTCAAACCCCTTTGATTAAAGGAAAATCAGGACATTGAGTCTGATAGTAATAAAAAAATACAAATCAGATACTAAATTATATATAAGGTCGGAGGCTTTGAATGAGTAAATATTATCTATTCCAGGACATTAAAAAATGTATTGGATGTCATGCCTGTGAAATCCAGTGCAAGACCAACAAGAATCTCCCCATAGGGCCGAAACTATGCCAGATCATCCAGGTGGGCCCCAAATTTATTAACGGGCTACCGAAAATGTCATTTATTTTCATGCCCTGCTTTCATTGTGAAAATCCATGGTGTGTTTCTGCCTGTCCCACAGGAGCCATGCAGAAAAGAAGCAAGGATGGGATCGTTTTTGTTGATAAAGATCTGTGTGTGGGTTGCAAAACTTGTGTTTCTGCCTGCCCCTGGGGAGCTCCCCAGTGGAATCAGGATACAGGGAAGGTGGAAATATGTGACTATTGCATGGATAGAATAGACCAGGGGTTGGACCCTGCCTGCGTGACCACCTGTACAACCGGTTGCCTGCAGTTTGGGAATGTTGAAGAAACGACCCAGATTCGGCGTGAGCGGCATGCATCAGCAGTTGCATCCCTTGAAAAAAGTAGTTTTTAGTTGCTAAGGAGAAACAATGGCAGAAAAAACCTGTCCGGTTAGAAAAACAGTTATTTATCTTTCTGAACAGATCAGTTCGGGATATTTAACTGATCCTAAGGGGAGGAGAATCTCTGAACAGATTTTGCATTTGACGGAAGAGATTGCAGAGGGTGCCGGCGGTTCGGATCATCTTTCGGCCATTGATTCTCTGATTGAAGAATATTTTTTTGACACAAGTCCGGTGCAGAATGTTGAAACAGGTAACTTCCTGAAAACAAAAATAGCGGAGCACAGGGAAATATTTCAAAGCCATATTGAAACAAAGAACTGCCCTTCCCACGATTGTGTGAAGCTGGCCCCAGCACCCTGCCAGATGGCATGCCCGGCCGGGATCGATATCCCGACTTACCTGAGCCTGATCGCTGAAGGAAAGGATGCCCAGGCAATTGAAGTGATTCGCCGTGACAATCCATTACCGTGGGTTTGCGGGCTGATCTGCACAAGACCCTGTGAAATGATGTGTGTCCGCGCCAGGATTGATACGCCTGTATCCATCAAGTTTTTAAAAGCCTTTGCAGCTGAAAGGGCAATGTCGGACAGGGCCTATATAAATCCTGAGAAAAAGGATTTTAACGGGAAAAAGGTCTGTGTTGTGGGTGCCGGCCCCGGAGGGCTTTCTGCTGCATACTATCTTGCTTTGATGGGATATGGGGTAAGGGTTATCGAGGATTTGCCCGTTCCAGGTGGTATGATTATGGTGGGAATCCCAAGATATCGCCTGCCAAGGGAAGTCATTGACAGGGAAGTGGCCATGATTGAAGATCTTGGAGTTGAATTTTCCTATAGTACCCGGTTTGGAAAGGATGTCACATTTGAGCAATTGAAAAAACAGGGATATGAGTCCTTTTTTATTGCCATTGGTGCCCATAAATCCTGGGATCTGGGAATAAAAGGGGAAAAAGATTTTCCAAAGGTGTTTGATGCCGTTAAATTTTTAAAGGATGTGGCTTTAGGGGAACACCATGTACCCGGCAAACATGTGGTTGTTATCGGCGGTGGAAATGTTGCCATAGATGCAGCAAGAACTAGCCTGAGACTTGGAGCTGAAGAGGTTACCATTGCTTACCGACGCTCCAGAACCCAGATGCCGGCGGATATTGAGGAAGTTGAGCAGGCAGAAGAAGAAGGCATTGAATTTGCTTTTTTAACCATTCCCAAAGAAGTTGTCGGTAAAAATGGTATCATTACAGGGCTAGATTGTATTAAGGCTGAGCTGATCAAGAAAAAAGGATCTGACAGGCTGGCACCCGTTCCCATACTGGGAAAGGATTTTATTATCAAAGCAGATGCTGTCATCAGCGCCATTGGTCAATATGTAGATGATGAAGGCATGGAAGCCTTTGATCAAATGAACTGGACACGCAGAGGTACCATAGAGGTAAATCATGCCAGTATGGAAACCACCATGCCGGGTGTGTTTGCAGCAGGAGATGCCGTGTCGGGTCCTGCAACCGTGATTGAGGCCATTGGGGGCGGGAAAAGAGCGGCAGAGGCCATAGACCGGTATCTGAACGACATCCCTCAACCCAGGATGCCTAAACTGCCAATCAAATATAATATAGAAACATCCATTGAAATGTCGGCCAGCCGGAAAATGACGCTGAAGCATCCTGAAATGCCCATGTTGAATGTGGACAGGCGGCGAACCATGTTTCAGCAGGTAGAGCTGGGATATGATGAAGACAGTGTCCGCCGGGAGGCAGGACGTCGTCTGCGGTGCGATATCTGCCGAAGATGCGGCAAATGTGTGGAGATCTGTCGGGACAAGATGGGGATTGATGCGCTCAAATTCGGATATATGGATTTTGATAACCCGTCTGAAACAGATTTCAGGGCAACAAGTGAAAAATGTATTACCTGCGGGG
>QMMT01000345.1 GCA_003647385.1 Deltaproteobacteria bacterium | reverse complement strand
CCGTTGCCCGGACAATACCGGGTGAAAGTGTATCCTTTGAAAGAAAGATCAGATCCTCATGAACATCCTGGTCCCCCTGTCTGCCCTTTGCAAAGACTTCCCCGAAATGAGGTCTTTTTTTAGATTTTTCATCATCCCCGGGACCATTTAACCTGGATGTCACAACACCTTTTGCTTTTCTTACCTTCCAGAAATGGGTGGCCAGAAATAGGATCAGGGTTGAAGGAATCAGGGTGGTATGAAGGGTGAAAAAAAGCTGTAAGGTTTTTTCGCCGACGCCTTCACCACCGATTAAAAGCTCTTTGAGAAAGCCGCCTGCCGGGACATAGTCAAACATATTAATGCTGATGGTCACAGCCCAGAATGCAGTCTGATCCCATGGCAGAAGATAGCCGGTAAAGCAGGACAAAAGAATCAGGCTCAGGATACAGAGGCCGATCATCCAGTTCAGCTTTCTTTTCCCCTGATATCCCCCGGTAAAAAAAATTCTTAATATATGCCCGAACACCATTACCACAATAAGGTTAGCTGCAAAATAGTGCAGACTGCGGATCATCCTGCCAAAAACAAATTGGTTTTCGAAAAACCGGACAGATGTATAGGCGGATTCCGGAAAAGGCTGGTATGAAAGAAGCATGAGAGCCCCTGAACCCATCAGCACCGTCACCAGGACAAGACACATGCCGCCCAAGGCCCACGTACTTTTTAATTCAAGGGCTTTTAAGGGTATCCTTGCCGGATGGATATGTTGAATAAAGCTTGAGAATGAATTTGATATCTGACTGATTGGGCCACTCCTTAATATAATGGATAATTCAAATTCATAGTACTAAAAAGAACAAGTTTACACAACATCTAACCTTAATACTGCATAAATTGTTTCATTAATTTCGTGTAATGTTTACATTTTAACATAATCTGTTACCATATTGAATAATATGACGAGCCATTTAAGAAACAGACTGGAGCGTATTTATTTGCAGTATAATAAAAGAGGATATGTGGATCCTGATCCGCTTTTGTTTCTCTATGATTATCCTGATAAACAGAATCGGGAAATAGCAGGGTTTATTGCAGCCTGTTTTGCCTATGGGCGGGTAGAGCAGATTATGAAAACGGTTGCCCATATCCTTGGTAAATTTACACCTACTCCTTATGATTATCTTATGAGCCGGGCAAAAAAAGATATGGCAGATGATTTTAAAGGATTTCGATACAGGTTTGCGAGTGATGTCCATCTGATCAACCTTTTATGGGGACTCAGAGAGGTTTTAAAGACGTTTGAATCCTTGGAAAATTGTTTTTACACTGGAATGGCATCTGATGATGAGACAGTCCTGCCCGGCCTGGCTTTTTTTTCTGAACAGATTAGAAAAAATAAGAAGATCGGGCATCTTCTGGCAGACCCGCAAAAGAAAAGTGCCTGCAAAAGAAGCCTTCTTTTTTTACGGTGGATGATAAGAAAAGATCTGGTTGATCCGGGAGGATGGGGAAAAACAACGCCTTCCCAGTTAATTGTTCCTTTGGATACTCACATGCATAAGATTGGGACGATGCTTGGATTTACCACACGGAAAAGTTCTGATATGAAAACAGCTTTGCAAATTACACAGGGGTTTAAAAGGATTGTAAGAAAAGATCCGGTAAGATATGATTTTTGCCTGACCCGGTTTGGTATCAGGAAAGGGATGAGTATGGATCAATTGAGGAATAGTATATGACATACAAAGGGTTTCAATTGCCGCCCTTAATCACCGGGACATTGATTCAGCGGTATAAACGATTTCTTGCCGATATTAAACTTGAAACAGGTGAAAAAGTGACCGCCCACTGTCCCAACTCAGGTTCCATGAAAGGGTGCGCCATCCCCGGATCACAGGTCTGGCTGTCAGAAAGTGATAACCCCAAAAGAAAGTATAAATATACCTGGGAATTGATTAAAGTGCCGGGCACAATGATCGGTATCAATACTCTGTTGCCCAATAAGCTGGTGAAACAATCCATTGAAAATGGTTTGATACAAGAGTTGTCCGGCTACAGCCGGGTGAAGGCTGAAGTGAAAACAAGCACCCATACAAGGCTTGATCTGCTGTTGGAAAACGAGGATAGCCAAAAGTGTTATGTGGAGATAAAAAACTGTACCCTGGTAGAAGAGGGGATGGCCATGTTCCCGGATGCAGTAACCACAAGGGGACAAAAGCATCTTGAAGAGCTTGAACACTTAGTGTCTATGGGTCACCGGGGCGTTATTTTTTACCTGATTCAGCGGATGGATGCCCGGGCCTTTAAACCGGCGGATATGATTGATAAAGTTTATGCTCAGAAATTGAAAAAAGCTGTGAAAAACGGTGTGGAGATCATTACAAGAGATACCCGTATTAATACACAAGTGATTAAACTAAGAAATGCGCTGCCGGTGTATCTGGAAGGATAACTTGCAGTGCCGTGCAGGATACTGAAAAAAAAGAGGGGTCTTTATTGACAATCTACCACCCTGTAGTATTTTAGACATAGAATTTAAGATATTTGATTAAGGAGATGATTCATGTGGGATTATACAGATAAAGTTAAAGAACATTTTTTAAAACCAAGAAATGTGGGTGAAATGGAAGACGCCAATGCAATTGGAGAGTCAGGCTCTCTAAATTGTGGAGATGCCTTGAAGCTGTTTTTAAAAGTCAATGAGAATGAAAGAATTACTGATGTCACTTTTATGACCTTTGGATGTGCCAGTGCCGTCGCCTCTTCATCTGCCCTGACCGAGATTATAAAGGGAATGACCCTTGATGATGCCTCAAAAGTCACCAATGATGATATTTCAGATTATCTGGGAGGCCTGCCAAAAGCAAAAATGCATTGTTCTGTCATGGGGCAGTCTGCCTTGAAAAAAGCCATTGCCAATTACAGAGGCGTCCAGATCATGGCCAAACCAGGGAAGCTGGTTTGTGAATGTTTTGAAGTTACAGATCTTGAAATCATTGCTGTGGTAAAAGAAAATGGTATTAAAACAACTGAAATTGTGACCGACTACCTGAAAGCCGGCGGCGGATGCGGCCAGTGCCTGGACAGAATTGAAGAAATACTTGAATCGGTTAATGCAGAAGGAAAAGTTTAAAAAAAATGAGAGTTATATATACGGATAACAATGCCACAACAAAAGTCGCTGATGAAGTCCTGGAAGAAATGCTTCCCTATTTTGGGGAATTATATGGCAATCCTTCTTCCATGCATACCTTTGGAGACAAGGTTGATAAAAAAATAAAACAGGCAAGACAGCGGGTGGCGGATTTGATCAATGCTGATCCGGATGAAATTGTTTTTACTTCCTGTGGAACAGAGAGTGATAATTCAGCTGTGTTTTCAGCTATTAATGCCTTTCCTGAAAAAAAACATATTATTACTTCCAAAGTAGAGCATCCTGCCATAAATAAACTTTATCAGCATCTTCAGGAGACAAAAGGGTATGAGGTCACATTTGTTCCCGTAAATAAAAAAGGGCTTTTAGACCTTGATTTGCTCTATGACAGCATGACGGATAACACGGCCATTGTTTCATTAATGTGGGCAAACAATGAAACCGGTGTCATGTTCCCCATAGAAGAGATTGCAAAAAAAGCAAACGAAAAAGGTATTTTGTTTCATACCGATGCAGTACAGGCTGCTGGTAAAGTTTCTATTGATGTTAAAAAGACCGGTGTTACCATGTTGTCCCTTTCCGGGCATAAAATTCATGCCCCAAAAGGGGTTGGTGTCCTCTATATAAAAAAGGGATTTAAATTTTCACCTTATCTGATT
>QMMT01000344.1 GCA_003647385.1 Deltaproteobacteria bacterium | reverse complement strand
TTTCTAAATAATATTAATCCTGAATTGCGGAATCCAGGCCATATTATTACCAATGAAATACAGTCTTTTGCCTCTGAAATAAAAATTACAGGTCTTAAAGCGCTTGCCATGATCGTTACTAAAATTTCTCCTGAACTGCTTTTAGATATTCTGGCAATAGAAGAAGTGAAAAAAGTAAGAATTGCTATTTATGAAATTATTGAAAGTTCTTCCATAGGTGTTTACGCTGAGCTTTTTTATCCGATTCTGGAGATTTTTTACAACTGTGATAAACAAGAAGCCTTTCATGCTTTTAAGGCGCTTGTTGTGTCTGGAAAAGTCCCTTTGTATACTTTGCTGGAACTGGTACGCAATAATTATCCTGCTCTTATGCCCGTCATCAATATTGAAATTTCCACATTATCTAAGATTTCGTTTTTTATTATCCAGGATATTGCGCTGAATAAAGACAAGTATTCCAATTCAAATTTTGAATTGAATCTTGCCTGTGTTCTAGGAATGATTAGAAAAAGACCGGAACGGGTTGTTAAAATTTTAAAAAGATATGACAACGATTCCAGAGATGCTGTCAGAATCGATGTAACGCAGTTTATTGAAAAAACAAAACAGCTGCTATCACAGGAAAAAATAAGTATTGAAACCCAGTTTGATCCGATAGTCCAGCGGGTAAAGGTTGAATCCAAAAAATCCAAAGGTTTGCTACAGACACTTTTTATAAATTCCAGCGAAAAAAAGATTGAAGAGCTTAAAAGCAAAAACCGTTCAGCATCGATTGATTTTAAAGGCGAAACAATTAAAGGTGCAGATCTTTCTTCCTGTGTTTTTCTAAGTTCTTGTCTTTATTTCAGCAAATGCATTCTTAATAATTGTGATTTTTCCAAATCAACATTTTCCAACGCATTTTTCAAAAACAGTGTTTTTTACAATATTGATATGCAAAAGACACAATTTGACGCAGTCAATTTTGACAATGCTTTTTTTATTAACGTTAATGCAAAAGGGGCATTGTTTAAAAATTGCAGTTTCCAGAATGTTTCCATTTTTAATTGTAATTTTAATCATGCAAACTTGAAGGATGCTCATTTTTTAAATGCCACGATTACAAAAACATCCTTTAATCAGACAGATCTTTCTTGTTCCTGTTTTGCTTATTCAATCATTTCTGCCGTATCATTCGTAAGTTCAAACATAGATCAGGCAGATTTCTCAAATGTAAATAATAGATTTTGCAGGTTTCCTTCCGGGGCAAAATCTATTATTAAAACAAAAGGCATAGAATATAATGCCAGAAAATTTCAACTTTCTTTTAAAGATATGCCCCAAATGGATGAATCAATTGTAGCAGAAATCAATATGCTGATTTTCAGTGAATTTATTCATTATGGTGAAATGAAATTTTTAAAACAAAATCAACTTAGTCTATTGACCGCTTTTGATATTTTCAAAACCAAACAAGCAGATTTATTTCAAATCATTCCCTTTCTGCTTCATGAAAATATTATCTTCCCGGGCATTGAAACCATCCATAAACAAACACCATCTGGCATTTTTGATTACATCCCAAGCCGTGAAACACAAGAATCCCTGCAAAAATATATTTTCAGTGAAAAAATTATTGCCAGACGGTGTAAAAATTATAAAATTGAAGGCCTCTTTACCATAGGAAGCATCGGGTCTATTGCCCAGACAGCAGACTCAGATATTGATTACTGGGTCTGTATAAATGAAGAAAATTTTAGTCCCCAGGGTATTAAATTATTTAAAAAGAAATTAAGCGCTATAGAAAAAATGGCCTGGGATCTTTTTAATACAAAAGTGACCTTCTTTTTAGTGGATATAACAAAAGCCAAAAACAATGATTTCGGTGATTCGACTATCGAAAGCTCAGGTTCGGCACAAACAAGACTTTTAAAAGAAGAATTTTACAGAACAATGATTTATGTTGCAGGCAAAATTCCTCTTTGGTCTGTCCTGCCCACCGCAATCAGTATTAATTACTATAATAGCATTTTAACCAACATTGCAAAATACTCATATCTTGCCAGATATATCGATCTGGGAGATATTCACGCTATATCAACCAGTGAATATTTTGGTGCATCTATCTGGCAGATGTTTAAATGGTTGAAAAGTCCCTTTAAATCCGTTATCAAAATGGCCCTTCTTGAAAAGTATATTTATGAATATGGAAAAGAATCCCTTTTGTGCAATAAGTATAAAGATGAATGGATGAATTCCGGAACTCACTTAAAACTAGCCCAGAATGATTCATACTACATTTTGCTGAAAAATCTTCTTAAATACTATGATACTGCCAAAGATAAATCGTCAGTAACTCTTTTGCTTACCTGCTTTTTTTTAAAACTTGGTATTTCAAAAGATTCCCAAATTGAAAATACTGTATTTGGTCTGCGCAAAATACTTCTTGAAAAATGCATGGTCAAATGGGGGTGGAACAAGGATCAGGTTTTTCAAATCGGCAGTTTTAAAACCTGGGCATACAGCGATATAGCAAATCTTTCAAATACCATAGAAAAATACATGTTCAAAAAATACAAAACGATAAACAAAGTATTTGAAAAACTGCTCCAGGGACGGTCAAGGATCAGTCCGGAAGATCGGACAGTACTTGGAAGAAAAGTGTTTATTGAGTTTTCAAAACAACCCGGTAAAGTGGAAAAAGTTCTTCTCATATCACGTAGTGAGAGGCATTTTCAGGGCTTGCATCTTAGACATAAAAAGAGAAATAATCTAATCGGGACATGGGAGCTTCTGAATAAAAATGCAAAAGCATTCCATCATCAGGAAGAATTTTTGATTAAGGCAAATACCATTGAAGAAATTGGTGCCTGGCTGATTAATAATCATCTTTATAATGAAAATGTTATCATTAATTTAGTCCCTAATCCAACCTATGTGACCTTTGATGATATCCGCAAACTTTTTAAAACCATATATGATTTTTTCAATCCAGTATTAAGAACTATCATCGGCTTTGATAAGTTATTGTTGAAAAACAGAGTGGTCTGTTTATTCATATCGATCAATTTTTATGCACCCAGACAACAAAAAAAAGTAACTGAATATACAGCAATTTATTTGAATTCATGGGGGGAGATGTTTTGTAAATCTTTTTATTCAGATCAGGGTTTTTCAACCCTGGAAGAAACAAAAAAAGATATCATGTATAAAATCGGTATAAAAAAATTGCCCTTAAATACAGCCTTTTATTTTTCAAAAGGTGTTGCAAGATAATCTTTATAAATCAAAGGTTTTTATTAAAATTCATTACAACTTGAACAATATCTTCCGGATTGTCCAGTAGATGAAAAAGACTGAGATCTTTTTGAGAGATCATTTTTTCTTCTAAAAATTTATTCTTCACCCACTGGACCATACCTTCCCAGTAATCAATACCCACAAGAATAACCGGTACCTTCCTGATACGCTGCGTTTGAATTAAAGTTATGGTTTCAAACAGCTCATCCAGGGTTCCAAAACCTCCCGGCATGATAATAAAGGCCTGGGCATATTTTAAAAACATAACCTTTCGAACAAAAAAATATTTAAATTCTATTTGTGTATCTGCATAAGAATTAGGCTTTTGTTCAAATGGCAGTGTAATGTTTAGTCCGACAGAACTAGCACCTCCTTTTGCTGCCCCTTTATTAGCAGCTTCCATAATCCCACCGCCGCCCCCGGTTATGACGGAATATCCTTTTTGGGCAAATAATGCCGCAAGGTTTTCACATTTTTTATAATAAGGATGCTCACTATCAGTTCTTGCAGATCCGAAAATGGAT
>QMMT01000343.1 GCA_003647385.1 Deltaproteobacteria bacterium | reverse complement strand
TATTTGGTTCCACCATGTTTTAGAGCCATACGCCCGTCAAACAAATCAAACAATTGTCCGATAATGATGATACAAATCGCCCTGGCAAAAAAATGATGGTGGGTCAGGATAAGGCTGGTCACACCGCAACAAAAATTAAGCGCAGAAAGAATATCGGCATAGAGTCGGTTAGGAATAAATTTAAAGACCACTGATGCAGATGACAGTATAATGCATGCCATGAGTATTTGATCGGTCATGTTTATGAATCCAGGGTTTTTATCCATCAATGCACACAAAATAACAAGGCCGAAGCAGATGATCGCCTTTATTTTCCCAAAGTTATTGGCCGCTCCTGAAATTTTGATCCAGGCCAAAACTTGTCGGGCAAAGAACTGACCCACAAATTCAATGACCACAAGGATCCATACCAGTTTTATTGATATAATTCCTGCGTAGGCAAATCCAATTAATACCGGTAAATAGGTCAATTTATCACACATGGGATCCAGCCATTCTCCCCAGCGGGACCCCAAATTGCATCCTCTTGCCACAACACCGTCAGCGCCATCAAGGATTGCAGCAAAGGTAAATATAAATATGGCAATAGATTGATAAGGGGTAAAAAAATAGAGAACAAAACCCCCGGCAGACAGAATAGTCCGCCAGTAGCAAATCGAGTTCGGGTGCAGCAGCCACTGGTGCGACATGATATAGTCTTGCATAGATTGCTTTTTAACAGCCTGGGAAAACCATAAGAAAAAAACCGTCCCAATAATAGCGGAAACAACAATAACCAAAAATCTTTCCATTTTATCGTCTCAATTGATTAAATTAATATTAAAAGCAGACACATAGCCGTTCCAATTGTTTTGCCGCCAGATCAATATCCCATTTTGATTTATCTCTTTCACCCACAAAATTAGACGCTGCCCTGACCTCAATCATGGGAATGCCATAAAGGGCTGCAATATGGGCGCTGGCAGCTCCTTCCATGGCCTCCATCACAGGGGAAAAGGCTGAATAAAGCCTGTCTGCCTGTTTAAAAGAAGATGTGATTGAAGAAACAGTGATAAAAGGACCTTTAACCATCTTAATTTTATGTGTTAATAGAATCCGGGACAAAATTTCATGACTGTTATCAACTCTATCTTGTTCAAAAGGGTAAATCCCTTTTCTGCTTAAAGGATCTGCCTCAATTAAATCAAAGGGCAGAGGATCATTTTCAAGACTGTCTGTCTGAATTCCGGTATGGATATAATGTTCCCGGGTGGCAATGGCCACGTCACCGGCACTTAAACCTGTCTGCCTGAAAACGCCTGCAATACCGGTCTGTAAAATCAAGTCAGGAAAGGCTTGTTCAAGATAGGTGGTCACTGCATGGGCAGCATTGAATACCCCCGGACCCGTAATCATAAGATCATATGTTTTATCATGAATTTTACCGGATATAATCTTCCGGCCGGACTTTGTCAGTCTTTTTGAATCAGGCGGACAACAATTTAGAAAATGAGATATCTCAAAATATGTTGCAGAAAGAATAAGAAGATCAGGACTCATTGATCAGTTTTGCGATGGCATTTAATGCCATTTGATATCCATAATGGCCGAACCCCGAGATCTGTCCTGTAACGATATCAGCCAGCATTGAAGTGTGACGGAAGGCTTCTCTCTTGTAAATATTGGATAAATGAATCTCAACTATCGGACAGGTCATAAAAGCCAAAGCATCTCTTATTGCAATGCTGGTATGGGTTAAGGCCCCGGGATTAATTATAATGCCGTCAATATTTTTATCAAATATCTCATGGACCTTATCAACAATCGCCCCTTCATGGTTGGACTGAAAAAACTTAAGGTCCAGTTCCAAAGATATGGCCTGCTGTACAAGCTCTGTATTGATCTGATTAAGGGTAAGAGAACCATAAATATCTGGTTCCCGTTTCCCCAGCATGTTCAGGTTAGGCCCATTTATTACTTGAATTTTTTTTGTTTTTTGTGTCATTTTTTTCTAATAACAAGGAAAAACCTTAAGGATTTACCAGGAACTATTTTAATTCAATCTTAACTTAAATAGTCCCTTGGCAGTCCCAAATATTTCCTTTCCAAGTCCTGGCTGTCAGCTGCTATAGTTTTGTGCCGCCTCATACCCCAGCTCAAAGGCTTTAAGATTCTTATCTAAGAAAGACTTTTTTGTCCTTCTTTTAATGGCTTCTATCACATTTTCTTTTGTAAATCCAAGACTTCCTGACTGAACCAGGGCACCCAAAAGTACAATGTTTACACTCATGGGGCTTCCAGCTTCTTTTGCAAGTTTCATGGCATCAATGGCAACAAGACTTGCACATTTTTCTTTGAGCAGCTCTTTAATATTGTCAACTTCCGGGTAGACACCCTTGCCGATGGACACTGTAAAGGGTGGCAGGGTTGCTGTATTGGTGATGACGTTTGTCTCTTTATTACACCTGTTTAAGGCTCTTAATGTTTCAGCCGGCTCAAATCCCAAAAGGATATCAGCCTCTCCATCTGAAATAATAGAACTTGTTGCATTTCCAAAGACGATGGCCGACTCGACAACACCGCCCCGTTGGGCCATCCCGTGTATTTCACTCATCCTGATCGGCACACCTGAAATCAGTGCAGCCTCACCTAAAACCTTGGATGCCAAAAGATTGCCCTGGCCCCCCACAGCTACGATGATTAATCTGGTTGTTTCCATTCTTTATATCATCCTCTTTTTAACAGTTATTTTTTTAAAGGCGTGATTGCATTTTCAGGGCATATCTGTGCACAAACAGCACACCCTACACACGTATCAGCATCAATTTTCACTTTTCCATCTTCAAGGTAGAAAGACGGGCAGGCAATGGTATTGATACAATCCCTGTGATCAACGCACTTGTCAGATACCTTAAATGCTCTTGGTTTCAGTAATTTCAAGCTCTTTGCATATAGTGCGCAAGGTTCCTGGGAGATAATAACGGAAACACCTTTGTATTCCAGAGCTTCTCTAATGATCTCAATGCTCTTTTTTACCTTGAATGGTTTTACGATGGAAACATGTTCCACCCCAATAGTTCTCACAAGCTTTTCAATATTCACACGGCCAAAACCATCTAACCCGAATCTTTCCATATCCACACCCGGATGAGGCTGATGGCCTGTCATGGCCGTAATATCATTTTCCAGGATGACCAGGGTAAAATTATGGTTGTTAAATACGGCATTGACAAGGCCTGTAATGCCTGAATGGAAAAACGTGGAATCCCCGATAAAGGAAACCACTTTCTGATCCGTGGCCTGTCCGAATCCGCAGGACGTACTGACCGAGGACCCCATACAGATCACAAAGTCACCCATATTTAAAGGTGGCAGAAATCCCAAGGTATAACAGCCGATATCAGTGGGACAGATAATATCCAGATCTTTGCCGGCCTGCTTAACCTCATAAAAAGTTGCCCGGTGAGAACATCCGGAACAAAGATTTGGCGGCCGCATGGGAATCTCAGGGACATTATCGACCGACAATTTTTCTTTTTGTGTATACTCAACCCCAAAGTAATCAGCCATCTTTTCTCTTACCATGGCGGGATCATATTCATAAAGACGGGAAAAAAGTGCTTCTGATTTCCCGCTGATGGGGATGGTGATCGCTGCTTCCTGGGCAAATGCCTTTACAGCTTCCTCCATAAACGCTTCACCTTCTTCTATGACAAGAACTTTTTCACAATCCTTTAAAAAATCTTTGATCAATTTTTCCGGCATTGGATTGGAAAATCCAAGACGCAATATTTTTGCATTCTCTTCAATACCAAGATCTTTTACAG
>QMMT01000342.1 GCA_003647385.1 Deltaproteobacteria bacterium | reverse complement strand
TTTCAACGTCTCTATATTGATATAGAACAATCAAGACTTGGAAAAAAAGTTGCCGATCATACTCAGATCAATGACAATCTTTTAAATCAGGCTCGTGCAGGGCAGTATCTGCCCCATACTGTACGGGTTGTAGTCGATATCAAATCCTTTGAAAATTATAAAATATTTTCTTTAAAAGATCCGTTCAGGATTGTCATTGATATCTGGGGAAAAGGGTCTAACGGAGGCCCTGTCTCTTCTTCCAATCAAAACATTGCAGATGCCGGTCAATCCAAAAAGAAAGAAAAAATTTCACGAGTTACAACAGACAATTTACAATCATCTGATATTGCGAGACAGCTTGCACTGGGGGTTAGAAAAATCGTCATTGACCCTGGGCATGGCGGATCTGATCCCGGAGCACCGGGATATTATAAAAATGTCTGGGAAAAAGATATTGTTCTCAAAATGGCCAAGAAACTTGCGGTGATTTTAAGAGATCGTTTAAAATGCACGGTACTTTTAACACGATCAACAGACAAAAAACTGAGTCTTGAGGAGAGGACGGCTATTGCCAATACAAAAAGAGCGGATCTGTTTATATCCCTTCATTGCAACGCAGCAAAAAACAGACGTCTTAGGGGCATTGAAACCTATATTTTAAACCTTGCCACCGATGACCAGGCCATTGCCGTAGCAGCAAGAGAGAATGCCACATCAAAAAAAAATATTTCAGACCTTGAATATATTTTAAGTGATTTGATGAAACATGCAAAAATTGAAGAATCTACGCGACTTGCCAATGTGGTACAGAACTCTTTTGTAAACGGAATGAAAAAAAAGTATTCAGGCATCAACAATCTGGGTGTCAAACAGGCACCGTTTTATGTCCTGCTTGGCGCAAGGATGCCCTCCATTTTGATTGAGACATCATTTCTCAGTAACAAAACAGAATGCAAGCGGCTCATGAGTGATTCGTATCAGACAGCTATTTGCAATGCCATCACCGATGGGGTTGAAAAATATATAAATGCTACAAATCCAAAACAATTATAACCATATGGAGAGGAGATCATTATGTCTTTTGAAAACATTATTCTTGAGGTTGACACCCCTGTTGCAACCATATTTTTTAACAGGCCAAAGGCTTTAAACGCATTAAACAATGCCCTTTTTGACGAGTTGGATATTGCCCTGGACCAGATAAGAGAGAATACGGATATAAAAGTGCTTATCCTGACAGGCAGCGGAGATAAAGCATTTGTTGCAGGGGCTGATATAGCAGAACTTGTAAAAATGAATCCTCTTGAAGGAAAAAGCTTTTCAAGAAAAGGACAAAAGGTTTTTTCAAAGATTGAGGACCTTCCCATCCCGGCCATTGCAGCTGTAAATGGATTTGCCTTAGGGGGAGGTTTAGAAGCCGCTCTTGGCTGTGATTTTATTTATGCATCTGATAAAGCACTTTTCGGCCTGCCGGAAATATCCTTAGGACTGATTCCCGGATTTGGCGGAACCCAGCGACTTGCAAGGCTAATCGGTGCAAACCGTGCCAAAGAATTAATTTTTACCGGAAAAAATATTAAAGCACAAGAAGCCTTGGAATATGGTATTGTCAACAAAGTAGTTGAGCCGGATAAGCTTATGGAAGAGGTCTTAAAAACCGCTAATTTTATTGCCTCTAAGGGCAAGGTAGCCTTAAGATCAGCAAAGGAAGTCATTCAAAACGGTCTGAACACGGATCTTGAAACCGGTTGCAGAATTGAAAATGACGTCTTTGGCCTGAATATGGCGAGTGAAGATGCAAAAGAAGGAACACATGCCTTTCTTGAGAAAAGAAAACCCGTGTTTAAGGCTAAACTTTATTAGACAAGAAAAAGGAGTTAAACACCATGTTTGTTGAGCAGATATCCATATTTGTGGAAAACAAGGAAGGAAGGCTTGCAGAAGTGACTGCAATCTTAAGGGATGCCAATATTAATATCAGAGCATTATCTCTTGCTGACACAACTGATTTTGGTGTATTCCGTTTGATTGTAAATGATAATGAAAAAGCAGAAAAAATATTAAAAAATGAAGGGTTTACAGTGGGGAAAACCCATGTTCTCGCAGTTGAGGTAAGAGATGAGCCCGGGGGCTTGAATACGATTCTGGATCCACTTTGTGAAAATGAAGTCAACGTGGAATACATGTATGCATTTGCCAATCCAAAATGCAAAAATGCCATCATGATTTTTCGGTTTGATGATCATGATAAAGCATTAAAAAGCTTTGCACGAAAAAGTATTAAGGTTATCAGCGCTAAGGAACTCTCTAATTTATAAAACCAGGATAAGGGGTACAGTTTTTCATTGTCCTTTAGTTAAAACCGTGCCCTTTTATCTGTTTTAAAAGACCAGGCTTTCTTCTACAGGCAGTTTAATAATAAAATTTGTACCCTTTAAAGGTCTGGAATGGACCTCGATACTGCCTTTATGATTTTCTGTGACAATAAAATACGACACTGCAAGGCCTAACCCTGTACCATTTCCCACACTTTTTGTGGTAAAAAAGGGCTCAAAAATTCTTTTTTGAATATCCTCTTTCATTCCGGGTCCATTATCTTTAATTTCAATAGTGACCATGCGCTTGTCACAGGATATCTTTAACTTAAAACAGGGCTCTTTGGTTTCTTTCCAGGATACCATGGCCTGGGTGCCATTGGAGATTATATTAAGGAATACCTGTTGGATCTCACTGGCTTTACACGGAATTTTCGGAATCCGGGGATCATATTCTTTGATTATTTTTATCTTTTTAAAATCAAATTTCTTTTTCAGGCTATAATCGTTCTCAGCAAGTTCCAGTGTTTTATCCAAAAGCCTTGAAATATCTTCAGGTATAAACCCTGAAGTACTTTTTCTGGAAAACGATAACATATTTTTCACGATGGCAGCAGCTCTTTGCCCGGCATCCAAAACCGAATCAATCATTTTGAAAATATCTCTTTTCCCCATATATGCTCGTATATCATCAAGTTCAAGGCCAAGATCTTCTGCAACAGACACATTTGCCGGTAATTTATTTTTTAACCTGTTTTGGATCACCTGGGCGTTTTGCAAAATTCCTGCAAGGGGATTATTAATTTCATGGGCCATCCCGGCGGCAAGGCTGCCAATGGAGACCATCTTTTCCGATTGAACCATTATTTGTTCAAGCTTTGCTTTCTCATCTTCCTTTTTCTTAAGGCTTAATGCTTCCACCAGAGCGATTGTCAGTATTTTACATGCTTGTTTATCATCTAAATCATATCCACCTTTCTTGCCGGCAAATGCTACAATCCCTTTGATTTCAGGTCCAAGTCTCATGGGAGTACCTAAGAAAGTATTAATGGGGATATGATTGGCAGGAAATTGAATAAAATCAGGATGGGACGCTGGATCATTTGCAATAATGGTTTTATCCTGGTGAATAATACGTGAGGCGATTCCCCGAATGGTCACACCATCCTCCATAAACTTTTCTCTATCTATCCGGGCTATTTTACAATCCTTTAATGCCTGGTCGGAGATAGCCAGTACATCCATAAAATCTTTGTTATCCTTTTTTACTTCTCCTATGAAACAATATTGACTTGGAATCACTTCAAGGGCAATGGGAATAAAGATCCGGGCAATCCCCTCATAGGTCTGGGCCATCATGGATTTTTGAAAAAAATGATTCACTGATTTAATAACGTTGCTTTGCCCTATTATTTTCTTCTCATTTATTTCTTTTAAAAAAATTTGTTTTTCAAGATTCTGATTGATCGTGGCAAGGTCATTGATTTTGTCTTTGACTGCATCCCTCAT
>QMMT01000341.1 GCA_003647385.1 Deltaproteobacteria bacterium | reverse complement strand
ATCTTCAAGAAAACGATAACATCCATTTACAGCATCATGGTCCGTCACTACGTGACTTATGATCGGGTGTTCATTCAGCAATTTAAAAGCTTGTCTGGCTATCTTTTTAGCACCCAGTGATGTGGCGATACTGTCAATACTGTCAATACCAATATGCTTATTTGCCAGGGATGCAGCAGATAATGAATCTGCTCCTTTTGTTTCAACAGCCAATATGGGAACATCTTTTAAGTTATTTCGTCTCAGACCCTGGACAACCCCGCATAGGAGCCCGCCTCCGCCAACAGATAAGACTACTGCATCCGGAGTTATTCCGGCATCTGATATTTCATCAATGACCGACGCATGGCCTTCCCATAAATTGGGGTCATCAAATGGATGGATATATGCCGCTCCCTTTTTTGACAATCCCTTTGCATGGGCATGTGCTTCACTCCAATCCTTTCCTGTAACGATTACGGCAGCGCCTTGAAGTTTAATTAAATCAATGGCCCTTTTCGGGGTGATTTCTGGAATAACGACAGTCACCGGAACCCTGAGGCGCCGCCCGGAATAGGCAACAGCTAAACCGGCATTCCCTCCGGATGACGATACCAGTGATTTTGCTCCATTTTTTACAACCTTTTTACATGCATAACCCACTCCCCTGGCCTTAAATGAACCGCAGGGCTGCAGTGCTTCTATTTTGAGCCAGACACTGGCACCTAAATTTTTACCAATGGAGAGTGATTCAATCAACGGTGTGTGAATATGTAAATGTGCCATTCGATCTTCATTTCTTTACTATTGATGCCCTGAAAAGTTTTTAAATGAAAACTTTTCAGGGCGCTTGGAAGTTGTCTTTATTCTTTTAGTTGATTAAAATTTAAGCTGTGGCAGGTTCAACTTTTATGGCACAGACTTTAAATTCAGGTATTTTGGCTATGGGGTCCAGTTTTGCATTTGTCAGCTCATTGGCAGCAGCTTTGGCAAAATGGAAGGGGATGAAAATGGTTCCATCCACAGCTTTTGCTGATATTTTCAGTTTGGCACTGATTTTACCCCTGCGGGATGATACATCTACCATAGACCCTGTATCAAGGCCGAGTTTTCCTGCATCATTGGAAGATATTTCCACAAAACATTCAGGTGAGAGCATGTTAAGTCCGTCTGTTTTCATTGTCATGGTTCCGGTGTGGTAGTGATATAATACTCTTCCGGTTGTAAGAATATAGGGATAATTTTCATCCGGCAGTTCCGCCGGCGGAGTGTGGTCAATGGCATGGAATAGCCCCCGGCCCCTTGTAAATTGGGTGGTATGCAGAATGGGAGTCCCTTCATGGCTTTCATCCGGGCAGGGCCAGTGAATACCTATTTTTTTGATTCTGTCCCAGGTGATCCCTTTGTAAGAAGGTGTGACTGCCGCGATTTCTTTGAAGATGGCTTCACTGTTTTCATAGGCCATCTCATAGCCCATTTTTTTTGCAATTTCGCAGATGATTTCCCAGTCCTGCTTTGCTTCTCCCGGTGCTTCAACTGCTTTTCTGACGCGCTGAACCCGCCGTTCTGTATTGGAAAATGTACCATCTTTTTCAGCAAAACAAACGGCCGGCAGAACCACATCCGCCATTGCCGTGGTTTCGGTCTTAAAAATATCCTGGACAACTAAAAAGTCCAGGTTTGCAAGGGCCTTTCTTGCATGGTTGAGGTCAGGGTCAGACACCATGGGGTTCTCACCAATAATAAAAAGGGATTTAACCTCTCCTTCATAAGCTTTCTGGATCATCTCGGTGACAGGTAATCCCGGAGTTGCTGACATACCTTCAGTGTTCCATGCTTTTTCATAATTATTCCTGGCATCATCATTGCTGACCAGCTGGTATGCGGTAAAGACATTTGGCAGTCCACCCATATCACAGGCACCCTGGACATTGTTCTGTCCGCGCAAGGGGTTTACACCGCCTCCGGGTTTTCCCAAATGACCGCAGAGCATGGAAAGATTGGCAAGAGATTTTACATTATCCGTACCACAGGTATGCTGGGTGATTCCCATGCAGTATAAAATAGATGCAACCCGTGCCCCGGCAAACTCTCTGGCAGCGTCAATAAGATCCGCTGCATTTATACCGGTAATGGCTTCCACGTAGTCGGGTGTATATTTTTCAACGATTTCTTTTAAGGCTTCAAAATTTTCTGTTCTGCTCTCAACAAACGCTTTGTCATGAAGGTTTTCTTTAATAATGACATTCATCAGGCCGTTAATCCAGGCAATGTCCGTACCAGGAGTTGGCCGCAGCCATTTTGTGGCATGCTCTGTCAGCTTTACTTTTCGAGGATCAATGACATAGAGTTTTTTGTCTTTTAAAACAGCACGTTTGACAAAAGTGGAAAGAACAGGATGATTTTCTGTAGTGTTAGACCCTGTCACCAGAATTAGTTCAGATGTTTCAATGTCTGCGACTGTGTTTGTCATTGCACCGCTTCCAAATGCTGCAGCCAGACCGGCTACGGTGGAGCTGTGTCACAGTCGGGCACAATGGTCTATATTATTTGTTTTTAAGACAGCACGCGTAAATTTTTGTGCCACATAATTGTCTTCATTGGTAATCCTGGCAGAGGTGAAAACGCCCTGGCTGTCAGGACCGAATTCCTCTTTAATGGAAGAAAACTTTTGGGCCACAAGATCCAGGGCTTCATCCCAGGAAGCTTCAACCTGTTTTCCATCCTTTTTAATTAACGGTTTGGTC
Organism: Deltaproteobacteria bacterium; assembly: GCA_003647385.1. Classification (GTDB taxonomy): domain Bacteria; phylum Desulfobacterota; class Desulfobacteria; order Desulfobacterales; family Desulfobacteraceae; genus Desulfobacula. The sequence goes on along the minus strand of QMMT01000341.1, from coordinate 1,080 downwards.
AATCGTTCAGAAGAAGCAACAAATTCGTATCCAAATCTTCCTTTAACACAAAGACTTCCATTGTTTGGCGGAAGATCACTATCAGCCCCATCAATCTTAACGATTTTATTATCCTGGACAAAGAGATCAATCTGACATCCGACGCCGCAGAACGAACAAGTAGTCCGTACTTTTTTTGTGTCTGTAAACCTGCCGTCCCTATAAGCTTTATCAGGAACCAGTGCCCCCACCGGACAGACCTGAATGCACTCACCGCAGAAGACACAGTCGGAATCTTTTAAAGGTGCATCATCTCTGGCTATAATTTTAGGGTCTTCATCATTGTAACCGAACTCAATGGCATTGTTTACCAGGATCACTTTGCATGCTTTTACACACCTGCCGCAAAGGATACACCGTGAAAAATCCCTGATAATAAAAGGATTGGCACGCTCGGTTTCATACTTGCACCCATTTAGCGGCATACCGCGGGTTTTGACCTGGTACCGGTAGGCCAGGTCCTGGAGCTCACAATCACCCCAGACCGGGCAAAGATCATCCTTGCCGTCGCTTTTCAGGACATCCATTTGAAATGACGTCCAGTCCATTGTATCAAAATCTCTGATGGCACAATTATGATTGCCCGAAGCCAGAAGTCTGCTGATATTTTTCTGGCGTACCTTTATAACCTTTGAAGACTCCGTAAAGATGATCATATCTTGTTTGGCTTTTGTTGCACAAGATTCAACCAGCTCGGATTCACCCTTTATCTCAACCAGGCATATTTTGCATGTCGTGGTGGGAATTGTGTTCTTTAAATGGCAGAGGGTGGGGATATCAATTTTATTGCGCTGGGCAATTTCAAGAATTGTCTCACCCGGTTCAAAGGTCAGTTCATTTTCGTTTATTGTTATAATATTTTGTTCCATGGTTATCTTCCCGGATATGATTTTTATAACTATTTCACTCATTTGCTCTGACAATGAATAATTTTGTACACTGTCGGTGAATTATTGTCAATGTGGCAAATAAAATAAATTTTATTGATATTATTGACTTTTTATTTTTCAAGTGCTTATACAGTAGTGAATTGTTTAATAT
>QMMT01000340.1 GCA_003647385.1 Deltaproteobacteria bacterium | reverse complement strand
TTCTGGAGCATCCTGGCTTTGTATATTATCTTCCATTTCAACCCTCCCTACATGTTTTGCATTTCATCTGCCTGGCCTGCAATCTCATCAATGGCCTCGGAGATATTTTCCATACCCTTGTGTCCTTCATCAGCAGCTTTTCCTGCCTGGTCAGTGGCAACTAAAGTGGTTTCAGCACCCTCTGAAATGGAAACAACGGCTTTATTCGCCTGTTCGAGCGCTGTACTACTTTCCTCTATGGCTTCACTGATTTCTTTGATCCCGGATTGAACCGTATCAACTTCATTTTCAATGAGAGTTAAGTTCTCTGTGGAGGCTTTGGCCTTTGCAACTTCCTGAACTGATGTGGTAGCTGCAAATTCTATATCAGCTGCCACGGTGATGATCTGGGACTGCATGGATCTCACCATATCTTTGATTTTTTCCGCATTCTGGGAGGAATCATTGGCTAGGGTACGGATGTCACTGGCAACCACTGAAAAACCACGGCCAAACTCCCCGGCTCTGGCAGCTTCAATGGAACCATTGACCGCCAGCATGTTGGTCTGCAGGGTAACATTAACAATCTGGTCAACTATTTTATTGATATTATTGGTTTTTTCATCCAGAAGTTTAATGTTGCCGGCAGATTTGATTGAAGCCTGAGCAGCTGTGTCAATATTGGCAATCATGGTGTCGATTGCGGTTTTATTAGTAGCAAGCTGCTCTTTAAGCGCATCAATCTGGGTCAGGATCTCTGAGCTTTTTGTATTCATCTCGTCTGATGCCTTACCTAATTCTGCACCCACAATTTCACTCTCATCTGCTGTTTCCTTCTGCATGGATGCAGCTTTGGTAATTTGATCAATCGCTGCCATAATCTGCTGGGAAGCAGAGGTTGCCTCCTCAATATTAGCAGACAATTCTTCTGCTGCGGCAGCAACTTCTTCTGCAGATTTCTGAGTATCAGTGGCGTTTTTCAAACTATCTGACAGCTCTCCTAACTCTGTGCAGGCACTCTGCATTTCAGAAAAAGCCTTGTTCTGTTCAGCAACAGCTTTGGATGCTTGCTCAGCGCCTCCAGCGGATTCTTCAGCTCCACTGGCAATGCTTTCGGCTCCCTTCATAAATTCATCAGCCCCATCTTTGGTGACCTGGGCTTTTTCTGAAATATCTTTGGAGCCAGCGGCTACTTTACTAAAACCTTCTCCTGCATCAGTAAGGCCCTGGGTTATGGCTTTGGCCTTTTCCACCTCTTCTCGGGCCAGTTCCCCGGCCTTTTTTACATCGCCCACCACCTCTTTTACCTGGGATTAAATTTCGTCCACCACACCGCTGATTCCACGGGCACTCTGTTCTGAGATTTCAGCCAGATTTCGTACCTCGTCTGCCACCACGGCAAACCCCCGGCCGTGTTCTCCAGCTCTTGCCGCTTCAATAGCAGCGTTTAAGGCCAGAAGATTGGTCTGGTCGGCAATCCGTACCACCGCTCCCACAATCTCACCAATCTCCTCTGATTTTTTGGCCAGATCGTCTATCATTTCTGCTGATTTGATGTTGGCTTCTGCAGAATCGGCCACACCGGTAATTAGTCGTTTAATATCTGAAGTTACATTTGTTGCTAATTTTTGTAGTGCTATACCCTTCTCTACAGATACGTCTGTCGTGTCATTAATAAGGTTGACTGCATTCTGAATCTGGCCGATGGCAGCCCTGGACTCTTCAGCACCAGCAGAGGTTTGTTCTGCGGCGCTGGCAATACTTTCCATATTACTTCCAAGTTCTTCGGAAGCTGCAGCGGCCTGGTCTAAAGAAGCTGCCATCTCTTCAACCGCTGATGCCATTCGTTCGGCAAGCTGCTGTGTCCTGGCAAGAGTTCTTGCCTTTACCTTCTGCTGTGCCATGCTTTTCGCTCTTTCTCTTTTTGCAGCAACATCGTCACTATTTTCATTTTTTTTGGTACCCCCCGTGCCGGGTCGTGCTAATTTCTTTGCCATGATTTTTTCCTTTTTTTGATAAATTTAAAAAAAAATGTGCTTCTGATAAAAAAAGTTTCCGGTAAATTATTTTACCGGTTTTACAAATTCATAATTAATGCTGATTTTGGCATTCTTTTGCGTGTCAAGATCAATGGCAGATACGGTGAGAATAGAATTCATATCAATTGAAAAGGTAACATCAATGTTTGGCGTACCTTTTTTTTGTGCCTTGTCAACACACAGATTGAAACTGCCCAGGGGTACTAAATTCTTACTGCTGTTTCGCCCCCTGTCCTGCATCACCTGAATGGTTACCTCCTCCTGGTTGTCATGGGCTGTGGTAAACAAACGGGTAATTTCCATGGGAAAAACAGAACCTGCACTAATCAGGGTTTCAAACTGCTCTTCATGGTTTAAAATCCCAAGATCATGGGAGGTGATATCATGAAATTCAATATCATCAAGTTCACCACTGAGGATGCCTGCCATGACGGCAGCCCCTCTTGCCACAGCCTCATCCTGATTAATTGTTTTTTTAAGCAGATCTCCAGTTTTACGCCTTACGCCATCAGGATCAATGATGTCCATGATCATCTTTTCAACAGCCGGAATCCTGGTGGAACCACCGACCAGGATGACAGAATCAACCCAGGCAGGTTCCAGACCACATTTGGTAAAGGTTGAAATGATAATTTTTTTAATTTCATGCAAAATCGATGCAATAAGTTCCTCAAAATTATTACGTTTAAAGCTTATGTTAAGGTGCAATGGCCCCTTTTCAGTTATGGTTATATAGGGAATCATAATAGTTGTGTCTGTGGCGGAAGAGAGATCAATCTTGGCTTTTTCCGCCTGAATCACCAATTGCTGTAAGGCCACATTATCTGTACTTAAATCCCAGGAATGGGTATCTTTAAAATCATTCAGGATATAGTCTGTAATTTTTTTATCAAAATTAACACCGCCTATGCGGGTTGACCCTCCAACAGCCAGAACCCTGAAAACTTTCTCCTTGTATTCCATCAGGGTAATATCTAAAGTTCCCCCACCCAGATCAACCACCAGCATTTTTGAATCTGGACGATCCTTTCCTGCCCCGTAGGCCAGGGCTGCGGCAGTGGGTTCATTGAGCAGTTTTTTTACCTGAATTCCGGCCATGGCAGCAGCCTGCATGGTGGCCCGCCGCTGGTTATCGTCAAAATAGGCAGGCACCGTGATAACAGCATCATTGATCTCACAGCCAAGATAATTCTCTGCATGGTCCTTTAACTGAGCCAGAATAAGTCCTGAAATCTCTTCAGGTAAATATTTATGATCGTTTAAATGGTATGTTTGTCCTGTACCCATGGAAAGCTTGATATTTGCCACAGTATTGTCGGCATTGAGTACGGCCTGGTTGCGCGCCATTTCACCTATAATCACCTTTTGATCAGACTTGATGCTGACCACCGAAGGAGTGGTGCGGCTGCCCCGGTCGTTGGGAATAATCCTTGGGCTTTGATTTCTGACAAAGGAAACCAGAGAGTTTGTAGTACCGAGGTCAATACCAATAATTGAGGGTTTTGATCTATCTGATAGCTTACTGTTTGTTCTTTTATTGACCGTTCTTTTATTAATTTTTGTCATTTTATAAACATCTCTAATTTAAATTGGCCAGATTTTCTCTGGCAATGTCATTGTCGGGATCGATTGCCAGAATTTTTTCCAGTATTGATTTTGCCTTGTCTGACATGTCCATTTCATAATAAATAACCGCAAGATTATTTAAGGCTTTTATATGATCCGGTTCAGAGGCAAGAACCGCATTGAAGAATCCTGCTGCCTCAAACAGATCCCCATTTTTGAGGGATTGTACTCCTTTTT
>QMMT01000339.1 GCA_003647385.1 Deltaproteobacteria bacterium | reverse complement strand
TTTTTCACCATAGGATTTTGAGAACTCATTCAGATAGGTGCCTTCAAGGGATTCAATGCAGTGAATATAACAGTCCATCCCGGTATAAAAGTGCTGGTCTTTTGGTACATCTAAAATCAGTTCCGGATCAAGGACCACCTGGTCAAATACTGTATAGTCGGAATTAAGTCCCAGTTTTTTTTCAGGCCCGGTTAAAACCGCTGTCCTTGATACTTCAGCACCGGTTCCCGAAAGGGTGGGAACCGCCATGTGGCAGACAGCAGGACTTTTAATCAGATCCCATCCCTGGTAAAGGGTGGAAGATCCCTCATTGGTCAGCATCAGGGATATGGATTTGGCAAGGTCCATGCTGCTGCCGCCGCCAATGCCGATGACGGCACAGGGAAGTGTTGAACGGGTTCCTTTTACCTTAAGGGTCAGTTCATCAACATATTGGGTTTTAGGCTCATCATCCACGTTGACCCATAACAGCATATCATTGTCATGGAGGGGAATTCTTTTTTCCAGAGGCTTGTCTTGAAATACATCATCTGTAACAAAAACAACCCAGGAATCATCATTCTTACGCTGTTTTTTTATAATTTCATCCAGCTGTTCAAAACAGCCTCTTCCAAATATAACATTGGGAACCAGCTTAAAGTTTCTAAACATGTTTATCCTTTAAAAGATTTCATTATGGCCTGAATTCTGTTTTCAATATCCTCTTTTGTCCATGACAGCATGATCTGCATGGAAATAGCTTTTTTCATGATATTGTCAGATGCTTCAAGCACGATATTTTTATAATCCGGAAGATTGCCTGCCAGCTCAAAGGCGAGTTTAGCAGATCGTTTCATCTCTTTTAGATGATGCCATTCTTTATAATAGTGCCAGTTGTTGTCATACCAGTAGGGACATCCCACACCATTCTCTGCAAGGTTTGTGGCAATCTGCCTGGCCCGTTCTTCCGTTGGCAGGAAAAAGCTTAAAAAAGTGGCTGAATCACCCTTTTTATCAGGAATCGTTCGAAAACTGACCCCGGGCAGATCTGCCATGGCATCTTTAATGGCAGCCTTATTTTTTCTCTGTGTTTCCAGGATCTGATCCAGTTTGGCAAGCTGGGCCAGACCTACGGCCGCATTGAGTTCACTGATTCTGTAATTGGTTCCGATAATGGGATGATCATCCGCTCCTCTGTCAAAACCTCCCAGATGGTCATGTCCGTGATCTGCATACTGATCGGCTTTTTCATATACGCCGCTGCTGTCTGTTATAATACCGCCGCCTTCACCACAGGTAACAGTTTTAACCGCGTCAAAGGAAAAACATCCGGCAAGGCCAAAGGTTCCAAGGGCTTTTCCCTGGTACGCGGCCCCCAGGGACTGACAGGCATCTTCAAGAAGAATCAAACCTTTTTTATCACAGACATCTTTGATTTCGTCAATCCTTGCCATGGAACCACACATATGAACCGGAACCACGGCACGAGTCTTTGAAGTGATCACATCCGAGAGCTTGTCAGGGTTAAGACAGAGGGTCTCATCAATTTCTCCGAAAACAGGGATGGCACCGGCATTGATAACCGCCTCAAATGTGGCAACAAATGTAAAGGGAGGAATAATGACTTCATCTCCGGCACCAATGCCGCAGGCGGCCATGGCCGTGCTAAGGGCTGCCGTTCCGCTGGAACATAAATGACTGTATTTTGCCCCGGTAATTTGCTTAAGCTTTTTTTCAAACTCAAGGGCCTTGAAATGCCCGTTTCTGACCCCTTCAAATCCGTATCTGAAAAGAACTCCGGTTTCAAGCACATCGGTCACTTCTTTTCTTTCCTCATCACCAAATATTTCAAAACCCGGCATGGCTTCTCCTTAAAATAGATTGCAAAATGATTTTTTTATAAGTCTTGGATAAGTACCACAATACACGACCAAGTTTCAAGATCTCCCCAAATAAATTGACTTTAAATATTCAAGTGTTAATATGCGGGAAATTAATAATGAGTAGACATACTTAAATGAAATATGCAGGTGTGAAGATTTTTCATGAAAAAGAAAAAAATAGATAATTACAGAGGATTTGAGCAGGGCCCCATTCGGCCACCCAGTGAAGCAAGCAGTCTTTTAATACGGCTGACACGAAATTGTCCCTGGAATCGGTGTACCTTTTGCCGGGTATATAAAAAAAGACAGTTTTCTTTGAGATCGGTTGAAAATATTATAAAAGATATTGATTTTCTTCATGGCTATATCCAGAGAATTCAGCAAGTTGTCAAACCGGGAGGATATGCCGACAGTGACGTTATTAATACGCTTTACAGCAGTTTTGAAGAAAAAGACCGGGTGGCCTTTAATGCAGCCATGAACTGGTATGCATCGGGTATGAGATCTATTTTTTTACAGGATGCCAATTCTTTAATCATGAAACCCGATGACCTGGTCTTTGTGCTTGAACATATTAGAAAATGTTTCCCAAATGTTGACAGGATTACGTCTTACGCCAGAAGTCATACCATTGTCCGTATTAAACAGGATGATTTGCAGCGGATTGCCGATGCCGGATTAAACCGTATGCATGTGGGCATGGAATCCGGTTCTGATACTATATTAAAGAAAATAAATAAAGGGGCTGACAAAGCTACCCATATCAAGGCAGGCTTAAAGGTAAGGCAGGCAGCAATGGAGTTATCAGAATATGTGATGCCGGGTCTTGGCGGCATTGACTATTCCATAGAACATGCCATGGAAACAGCCTCGGCACTCAACAGCATTAATCCCGAGTTTATCCGGATCAGGACCCTTGCAGTAACAAACGGAACTGTTCTTGCAGAAGAAGCAAGAACCGGAGAGTTCCAGAAACCCACGGATACCATGATGGCCAAAGAGTTAATACTCTTTCTCGAAACCCTTGACGGGATTGATTCCTATATCAAAAGTGACCATATTTTGAACCTGTTCGAGACCATTAACGGGAAAATGCCGAACGATAAAGAAAAAATGATTGGTATCATTGACCGGTTTTTCGAATTTGAACCGGAAAAAAGGGTTTTATATCAGATTGGAAGAAGGATGGGTTTTTTCAGGGGGCCGGATGAAATGGATGGCAGTCCCCATCTTGAAAGGGTAAAACAGGCCTGCGATCATTACGGTGTGACACACCAGAATGTTGATTCAGTGATTGATGATTTAATGAAGCGTTTTGTCTGATCAAGCGGCCATCTATGTCCACATTCCGTTTTGTGTTAAAAAGTGTATCTATTGTGATTTTTATTCTAAGACGAATCTGTCGCTGATTTCCGATTATGTCAAATCTCTTCAAAAAGAGATTGAAAGAAGGGCAGGGCCAAAGGAGAAAATCAGCTCGATATATTTTGGCGGGGGCACCCCGTCACTTCTTACCATCAAAGATATTGACCTGACGTTGCAAACCATTTCAGACAGATTTTTAATTTCCCGAAATGTTGAAGTCAGTCTTGAAGTTAATCCGGGAACTATTGATTTAAACTATTTGAGAGAACTAAAAAAGACCGGGATCAACAGGCTCAGTATCGGTGTCCAGTCATTTAATGATGATAAATTAAAATTTTTGGGAAGAATCCATACCGCTGAGCAGGCAGTCAGGGCCATTGATGATGCTGAAAAGGCCGGGTTTAATACTGTCAGTATTGATTTGATTTACGGTCTTGCTTTTGAAACACAAAATGTATGGTTAAAAGATTTAAAAAAGGGTGTAAGCATGACACCTGTCCACCTGTCCTGCTATATGCTTACCATTGAGCCGGGCACGCCCCTTGACGGAAAAGTGAAAAAGGGCTTGATAAGCCCCCTTGGCAGCACAACACTGTCA
>QMMT01000338.1 GCA_003647385.1 Deltaproteobacteria bacterium | reverse complement strand
GTATGATTTAAAAAAAATAAATGAACTGGTGCCTGAGCAAATCAATGAGGTCACGATTCGCAGATATGAAATGCTGATTCATAATATCCAGTCTTCGTTTGATTCATATGTGGTCAATACCAAATCATCATCGGAAAATTTGATATTAGAACAACTCAGAAGCCACTTTTCCATTGTATTTCAACTGCTTCAGGTGACAGGCAGACTGCTGCACTTTTATGAGCGTCATCTGCATGATATCGGTTTTAAGGATGTATATAAAAATGTCAGCATATCTTTATCAAATTTGCTCGATCCGGATGTTCTGCTGGATCGAGCGATTAATTTCAGCTTATTTTATACCTGGAAATTTTTGTCCTCAGGTAAAGCACTGGCCCATAGAATATTGAATGAAAATATGGAAACATCTACCATAGAAGTCGGAATTCCAAAGGATCGAGGGTTTCACAGCCGTCCAAGTCTTCTGGTTGCTAAAATTGTTCAACATTATGGTGGCGAAGTTAAGATGCATGTCAACAATGATATTTTTGATGCTTCAAGTGTTTTAGATATTCAATGGGCCGGGGGGAAAATAAAAAAAGAAGAAGTAGAAAATGTTCAATTTATGGGTGATGTGCGAGCATTAAATGACTTAAAAATTCTTGCCGGTGTGAATTATGGAGAAGACCATATGGGAAAAGGAATACCCTTACCCAAAGAATTGTCTTATTTAAGTTAAAAATGAATGAATCCAGACATTTTGCCATAATTGTAGCCGCAGGCAAGGGCCTGCGGATGGGAGCAAAGGCTAAAAAGCAATATCTTTATTTAGATAAAATCCCAATTCTTGCTCGAACAATTATGGCGTTTGATACATGTGATCAACTCCATGAGATTATTCTTGTCATTCCAAAAGAAGATGAAAAATATTGTAAAACTCATATTATTGATCCTTATGGGTTCACAAAAAAGATCCATTTGATTGCAGGCGGAGATCAAAGACAAGATTCTGTCTTAACTGGTTTGAAATTTATTGGTGACAAATCAAACCAGGATTGCGAAGCTATTGTAATGATTCATGACGGTGTACGTCCATTTGTAAATCAAAATATGATAAAAGATTCTATCCGGACCGCCAGTGAATACGGTGCCTGTATTCCTGCTGTTAAAATAACACATACTGTCAAAAAAGTCCTTGGGGGGTCGGTTATTCAAAAAACCATCGACAGAGAGAATCTCTATATGGCACAGACGCCTCAAACTTTTAAACTGGATTTGATCCTGCGTGCTGTAGAGCATGCCGTTAAAACATCCTTTTCCGGAACAGATGACGCTTCTTTGGTAGAAAACCTGGGCCATAAGGTGATGATCATACAAGGGTCTGAACTGAATATTAAAATTACAACTCCCGAAGACCTTGTCCTGGGAAAATATCTATTGACTTTGAAATTAAGTTAAGCATAATAATAAAGATTATCTTGAATCCATATATATAATCTGGCACATAATCCGGAGGTAGCACAATGGCTGAAAAACCTGCAATAAAGATTGGTTATCTAAAAATCACAGATCATCTTATCCTTGGTGTTACTGACCTTAAATTAAAAAAGGGTATGGAAAAATTTGAACACTGTACGCTTGAACCGGTGGTAAAAAATGGTTGGAATGAGGTGGCGGATGCACTTTCTGTGAAATCCCTTGATGGCGCCCTTATACTCGCCCCTACGGCTATGGATCTGTTTAAAGCGGGTACAGATGTAAAACTGTTGTTATTTGCTCACAAATCAGGCAGTATTTTAGTAAAAAGCAAAAATGCCAATATTGAAAAAATTGAAGACTTTGCCGGGAAAACAGTTCTGATTCCGTATCAGCTTTCGGTTCATAATATGCTGTTTCATAAGCTTTTGTCTGAAAAGGGCTTAAAACCCGGACGGTCAACTGAAAAGGGGATTGATGTGACCCTTGAAGTTGTTGCACCCTTCCAGATGCCGGAAGCGATTGAATATGACGAAGAGGGTGAAATCGGCGGATTTATTGTTGCAGAACCCATTGGATCACTGGTTATCGCCAAAGGGCATGGTGAAGAATTCTATCTTTCCAAAGATTTATGGCCGAATCATCCCTGCTGCGTTTTTGTCGTACGAAATGAAATCATTGAAAAATATCCCGAAGCCATCCAGGAGATCTGTGACAGTTTTGTAAAATCAGGGCTTGCCATTGATGCACAACCGGGGCCTGCGTCTGTCATTGGCGGAGATTTTCTTTCTCAGGATAAGGACGTGATTAAAAAAGTGCTCACTGATCCTCCTGATCGAATTTTAACAGGAGAGTTGTTTCCGATTATTGAGGACCTTGATACGATCCAGAAATATATGATGGACGAGATGAAGATAATGACAAGTCTGATTGATCTTGATAAGTTTGTTGATACAAGTTTTGCAAAAAAAGCAGGGGCAAAATAAGTAAAAATTATTTAGCTGATTCAATGAACTTATAGATCTGTGAAATAGCTTTCTGACTCCATTCCGGTTTTCCCGAAAGTGTCTGGATTTTATTTTTATTTAAGCGGTTTGCTGCGTCTCCCACACTTAAGCCTTCTGTTTTCAGGCCAATAATAATTTTCGTGACGGCTGCCTTATATTTCCCTAAATCTTCTTCAGGTGAAACATCAATTGTTATTGTCGGAATATTTTCTGATTCATCTTCTGGTTCATCGTTGCCGACAGCCAAATTTTCAGCAGCCTCTGGAGGGTCATCAATCAATTTGGCCAGATCATCCATATCATCCATCTGGGGTAAACCACTCTCTTCGTCATCTGAATCAGGAGTGTCATCAATCAATTGCGAGAGATCATCCAGATTTTCAGCCGGCAGATCATCGTCTGAAGAAGTGTCAATGAGTTTTGAAAGATCATCAATTTCTATTGAAGTATCTGTTTTTGGTGCATCATCTTTTAGATCAATCAGTGTGGATAGATCATCTATTGGCATGGATACGTCAGCTTCGTGGCCCTGGTCACTCTCATCAATTAAGGCAGATAGATTATCAAGCTCAACAAGAATATCTTTTTGGATTATTTCGTCCTCTATTCTTTCATCATCTATCCTTTCAGCCGGGGCAATGCTGGATGCAGCCTGGGTTGAAACCTGATGAGCAATTTGTTGAGCAGCAGGATCAATTGTCCGAGCCGTATTCATATCCTGTAAAATCTTGGCAATATTGTTCAGGGCTGCAACTTTTTTTTCTTCGGTAAATACCCTTTTTTCCTGGGCAATTGCTATTCTTTTCTGTTGTTCGATAATATCGTGGAAAAGAGATTTCAAATGGGTGTCTTCAGTATTATTAGGGCCTGTAAAAAGATTGGACTGTCCATCTGAATCAGACTCACAAACGATGTCTAATATTTTTTCAATGTTGCTGGGTAGTTTTCCCATATCAAGATTCTCTTGTATGATAAATAGTCGTTTAATTGTTTCATCAGGTGTATAGAAAGCCTGGCCGTCAATAAGATCACAGGGCAGCCATTTTTTAAAGCGTTTAAGCAGAAATTTTGTCGTAGCTTTACCGGTATTCAGTTCCTGGGCAATGTCTAAAACAGATAATAATCCTTCCCGGGTCATTATTTCCTCATCTTTTGTTAAAAATAATACAACATAGTTAATCGACAATTGGTGTAAGTTTATTGAATTTTAATTAATAAATAAAGCCTTGTTCCTGATATTATTTAAATAAATCTGGTGACAGGTTTTTTTCTTCCGGTGATAGACTGATACATTTCATTCGGGTATCCAAGGGCAATTACCGCATGTATTTTTTCGTGACCAGGAATATTAATTTCTCTTGCAATAGAAGAATCATTCTTCATGGCTTCGTGGGCAAATCCAAT
>QMMT01000337.1 GCA_003647385.1 Deltaproteobacteria bacterium | reverse complement strand
GAATGAAGGTTGCTCATTCCCTTTACCTGGATCAAATAATCAAAGGAATTCTTGCCAAATATCTTTGAAGCCTGGATACCACCCTGGGCAAGCGCATCAGCCACTTTACCTTTCCGATAGCAAATCCGTTCCACCATTTCTAAAAGGGCTTCGTCATTACTGAACCGAAGATCCAGCCCATCTGTATCTTTACTGGTAATTATACCCAGTTCATATAATTCCATTGCCCAGGAAATAATTGACCCCACTTCCAGATTATCCATTCCATACTGATCAACAAGATGGTTTCCGGCAAGAACGGTTTCTGCACTGGTACAATCAGGCTCACCGCCAAAGGCACCCTGGGATGTATATTCAGGACCTTCATCATATTTACCTTTTAAGGGGCCGGAAGGAATTCTGTACTGTGCTCGGCAATGGACCTGGCAGCCGAAACAACCTGACATATGATAGGGCCCCATTGTTTCTTCACAGATTTCATCAATTCTTTCCGGTTCGATGTCATCTGCATATTCACACTGATTGTACTGAAAGTTTCTGGTACGCACGCCGCCCCAGGAGTTTGTAGCACCCCAGATCATGGGGGTTCCAAGTGTTCCCTGTGTCTTGTTTACCTTTGCAGATGTAATCTGATCAATGAACCGTTTATTATATTCAAGGGCTTCTACAGGATGGGCAATATTGATATCCATGGTTCCCCTGCAGGCAATTGCCTTAAGGTTTTTGGAGCCCAGGACCGCACCCATTCCGCTTCTTCCTCCGGCATTTTTAATACCGGTCATAACATTGGCATATGCCACAAGATTTTCACCGGCAGGCCCGATAACAAGAGATTTTACTTCCTGGTCATTGAGCTCATCCCGGATAGCCCATTGGGTATCAGTGGTGGTCATTCCCCAGACATTTTGAGCATCACGGATTTCAATCTCACCATTGTGGATATAAATGTAACTGGGGGTTTTTGCCTTTCCCTTAATCACAAGATGATGAAATCCTGCCCATGCCATTTCCGGGGCAAAGAACCCCCCCATGTTGGCCGATCCTAAAAGTCCTGTAAGCGGAGACTTTGCCATGATATGGGTTCTTGCTGTTGCGGATGCACAGGTGGCTGTTAAAATACCACCGCTGACAATCAATGGATTATCAGGACCTAAGGGATCGCAGCCTTTTTCTGAATGATTAAATAACAGATATGCGTCAAGTCCTCTACCACCGAGGAATTTTCTCCTGATATCAAGAGGAATTGGTTTAACCTCTACCTCTCCGGTGGTAAGGTTAATATATGCAATTTTTCTATCCAACGCCATATTATTTACCCTCCATCTTTTTTTTAAATGCCGCCTCGGCAAGTTTTTTATTCACTTCCCAGACGGGTCCACGGATCCTTGGAAAATCTTTTCTGATCCATGCGACACGGAATTCACACGAACAAACCGGGCATTTTACATGATCATCCCCGGGTTTTGGTTCCAGCCTGCCCATGCAGGTTGGATTATGGCATCTAAATTTACCGTAGGTTCTGGTTTTACGCAGACTTTCGGCACCCGACATCTTATTGCTATCCACTGCCATAGTGACCCTCCTTTGTTAAAATTAAAATTTGTATTGCATTTTCAGGAAATTCATAATAATGAACACGGATACAATAAATATTATTATTATATGGTTGTCAAGCTAATTTTTAGCTATATTGTGAAAAATAAAAATTCATTATGGTGAACAATGACAAAAAAATATCAAGCGCCAATTGTTAAAAAAGCATTTATTATCCTAAAAGCAATCTCTCAAAGTGCCAAAGGGTTAAGAATCAGTGAAGTTTCAAGCATGTTGAATATCAGCAAAAGCACTGTCCATGGCATCACTGCTGCGCTAGATGATCAGGGGGCCATTACACGTGATTCTGTTTCAAAACGGTACACCATTGGTATTACTCTCATGGAGCTTGGGAAAGCTGCCTATGAGAGAATTGATTTTAAAGAACTCGCTCAACCTGTCATGGAAGAACTGATGGAGCAATGCCAGGAATCTGTTTTTCTGGGTATCAGAAACAATGACAGGGTGACAGTAATTGATATAATTGAATCAAGAAAAGATTTTAAAATTACCTCTCCCATTGGAACATCCCTTCCATTGCTTGCAGGGGCAACCGGAAAATTATTCTTATCCCGGATGGAACCAAAGGATTTACAAAAATACTTACATTCAGATCCATTGATCAGATACACTGCCAATACCATCACTGATCCGGACCAGTATGAAAAGGAACTTATAAAAGTCCGCAAAAATGGCTTTGCCTTTGATGATGAGGAATATATTTCAGGCGTCAGGGCTGTTGCAGCTCCCATCAAACGGTATGGTGCTTATATTCCTGCTATCTGGGTGGTTGGATTTAAAGCATCCATGACTCAAAAAAAAATACCGGCTATTATAGAACAAACCAGAGATGCTGCAGACAAAATCAGCAGGAAACTGTCCATATAGCCATCATATTCTGTAGTGAATAATTGATGGCAGATATCATTTCAGGACTTTAGCTGGTTTTGTGACGCTTTTGCCCAGGGTGATATACAAAAGGTATTAAATAAAGGGCCGCCATTGCTGCCATACTCAACAACCAGAAAAAGATCACAGACTGCTGTAATGGTGACAGATAGACGACAACATACCCGAATCCAATAAGCGGCATCAATCCGATCCTGACAATTGTTCTTAATATGCCATGTCTGGCAATGACATCAGCTATCGGTGGGGAATACTTGTAATATGCCATTACAAATGCAGTTCCCCATCGAGATTTTAAGAGAAAATCATCCCTGAAATCTCTTAAAATCTTAACATGTCTTTCCATATAAGATCCAAATGCTGCCGTGGCAATAAAGCAGCCGCCTCCGCCTCCGCCACTTTCTGTAGCTGCTGCAACGGCTGCAACAGAATCTGAGGAAACGGCTGCAACAGCTCCAGGGCCTGAGGGGTCAACGATAATACCATTTGCAACGCCATCACTGTCTCCGGCACCGCCGTCAACCAGACGGAGCAGTACAGATTTTCCGTCCGAACTGAACTCAACACTGGCAGGATAATCTCTTGAATAGTCTGTCCACCCATTGATCAGATCATACTTGTACCAGGTTGTTCCAACCGGTTGGGAAAAATAAATTTTTACCTGGGCTGTATCACCGATATTGTCAACTCTTATCTTAAACTGGATTAATCCAAAGGCTAAATCAGACGGTTTACCAAATGTATCTGAAATATCATCAGGATCAATGGACTTCAAAAAATCAACCCCTGTTACATTATTAGATCCCTCAAGTCCAAATGATATGTTATTGGTGCTGACCATTTTATAGGTACTTGATGACACATCAAAATAACCGTCATTGTCCAGATCAATTGTTCCATCCGTCACCTGTTGAATATCAGGAACTCCATTTCCATCCGAATCTTCAGGGTTAACCATCAGGGTTGTAAGAGAAAACGGATCAGACCAGAGGGACCTGCCGTCCAAAATATCAAAAAATCGGGCCCGCCAATAATAGGTTTTATTGGGGTCAAGAATAAATTCAGGTATGGTCAGGCGGGTAAGAGAATCATATGTCTCGAATTCCAGCAAAATATTTGCCGGAATTGTAAATGTTGATTCTGTACTGATCTGCCATTGCGTTTTTTTATGGGCATCATTTTCCTGGTCTTCATAGGCGTTTGTCACAAGTTGTGGGGCTAACGCAGCACCAGTGGCAGCGTCTGCCGGAAGAGAAAGCAAGGGCTTTTCAGGACCGCTGTTTGAAACACCGGTACCTTCAAGATACTCATTTAAATTACTGATACCATCCCCGTCAATATCCCCGTCTGCATCATCTAAAACAG
>QMMT01000336.1 GCA_003647385.1 Deltaproteobacteria bacterium | reverse complement strand
AGTATGCACCCAAAGAAGAAAGATGGGGCCTTTTTTATTATGCAGGGATTTTATTTGCTGAACCCATGATTGAAGCATTGAACAATGTGGGACGCGACCTGACAAGGGAAAACTTTGTTACTGCCATGGAAAGGATCAATGGATTTAGAGGGATCGGCCCTGAAGTTAGTTTCGGACCGTATAACAAGAATGATATATATTCAAGACAGGGAACATCTCAAACCTTTTTAGTCCAGTGTCTTGCCGGTGGGAAAGCAAAAAAGCTGACCGAATGGATGAATACGAACTAGAATGGAAGCCTCTTTTTTCCTGGTTGATCACCTGTCTATTTCTTTTGGCGGGATAAAAGCGCTCCAGGATATCAGCTTTACCATGAACAAGGGTGAGATCTTTTCCGTGATCGGTCCCAATGGCGCGGGAAAGACCACCCTCTTCAACTGCATATCAGGACTGTATAAACCGGATAAGGGAAACATCCGGTTTAAAGGGCAAGCCATTGAAAATAAAAAGCCCGATACCATTGCCAAAATGGGTATAGCCAGAACCTTCCAGAATATTGAGCTGTTTTCCCATATGAACACCATGGAAAATATTATGCTAGGTCGCCATATCCACATGCAGACAGGGCTTTTCAAAGGTATGCTCATGTGGGGAAGACCTTCTTTTGCCGCCCAGGAAGAGATTCGCCAAAGACAAAAGGTGGAGAAAATTATTGACCTTTTAGAACTCCAGAATGTGCGGGATAAGTTTGTGGGTGCTTTGCCTTATGGTACCCAGAAGTTGATTGAACTGGGCAGAGCCCTTGCCCTGGAACCTGAGTTGCTCCTGCTGGATGAGCCCTGTGCCGGCATGAACTCGGAAGAAAAACAGGATATGATCTTCTGGATCAAGGATATTCAGGATGAGTTGGGAATTTCCATTCTGCTCATTGAACATGACATGAAAATGGTCATGGATATATCAAGCCGGGTTCTGGCCATTAATTTTGGGAAACCGGTTACCTTAGGGGTACCTGAAGACGTTCAGCAGAATAAAGAAGTCCTCAAGGCTTACATTGGGGAGGAAAACTAATTATGCCGGCTCTGCTTGAAGTCAAAAACATCGAAACCTATTATGATCTGGTCTATGCCATCAGGGGGGCCTCTTTTACTGTAGAGACAGGGAGTATCACCGCAATTCTGGGTAATAATGGTGCAGGCAAATCAACCATTTTAAAAACCATTATGGGTCAGATTGAAGACCAGCCGGATAAGGGCATCATTGAATTTGACGGTGTTCCCATGCAGCACAAGGATACCGACGAAATTGTTCGTAAAGGCATTGCCTATGTGCCGGAAGGCCGGGAAATTTTTGAGGAACTGACCGTTCACGAACATTTATTGATGGGGGCCTATACCCGTAAGGATTCGGCAGAGATCAAACAGGATATTGAGCAGGTTTTTGATTATTTCCCTGTTTTAAGAGACAGGACCAATCAGTGGGCAGGAACGCTTTCCGGTGGTGAGCAGCAGATGCTGGCCATAGGGCGGGCATTAATGCTCAGACCCAGGCTTATGCTTTTAGATGAACCGTCTTTAGGGCTTTCTCCCATCCTGGTGAAAGAGATTTTTTCCATTATTCAGGAGATAAACGCAAAAGGGACAACCATCCTTCTGGTTGAGCAGAATGCCAACATGGCCCTTTCCATTTCTTCAACCGGTTTGATTCTTGAAAATGGCCGGGTTGTAATGAAAGGTAAATCAAAAGATCTTCTGGAAGATAAGGATGTCAAAGAATTTTACCTTGGTATAAAATCTGAAACATCAGCCAAAGGCTACCAGCGATGGAAAAGAAAGAAAGCATGGCGATAAAAAAAACAGAACCAATATTTGAAACAGTGCCCCGGGTATTTAACAAGACCGTTGATCAAAACGGATCACGCGTTGCACTACGAACAAAAGACCTGGGGATCTGGCATGATATTACCTGGAACACATACCATGACAAGGCAAAAAAGGTGGGATGCGCTTTGGTCTCCATGGGATTTGAAAAAGGGGATGCAGCCTGTATTATCGGTGATAACGCCATTGAATGGGTGATGGCTGATTTGGGGATTCAGTGTGTGGGTGGGGTGTCTGTGGGAGTCTATGCCACCAATGCCTGGCAGCAGGTGGAGTATGTGGTCAATCATTGTGATGCAAAGTTTTTGTTTGTGGAAAACGAAGAACAACTGGACAAATGGCTGATGTTCAGGAAGAAGACACCGTTGTTAAAAAAGGTGATTGTATGGGACACAAAAGGACTTTTGGCGTTCACCGATCCCATGGTCATGACCTTTGAGCAGCTGATTGAAAAAGGCAGCAAGGTTGATGAAGAGCATCCAACGCTTTTTAAAGATTACCAGGCCAAAGTAAGACCCGATGACCTTGCCGTGATCATCTATACCTCGGGTACCACAGGTCCTCCTAAAGGTGCCATGCTCACCCATAAAAATGTGACATGGATGCCTGGGGCTATTGACGGCACATTAAAAATATCTAAAAGTGATAATGTCTTATCATTTTTGCCATTATGCCATATTTTTGAACGGCTGTTCAGCGTTTTTATTTCTTTAAAATTTGCTTATACCGTTAACTTTGTGGAAAAGCCGGACACGGTCATGCAGAATATGATGGAAGTTTCTCCGACCTTTGGATATGGTGTCCCAAGGATCTGGGAGAAATACTATTCTAATATCATTATAAAAATGGATGATGCCACATGGTTTAAGCGGCTTGCTTTCAAAATAGCCTTGAAAATCGGACAGAAACGGGCGGATGCTGTAATGAATTTCAAAACTCCCGGCCTTTTTGATAAAGGACTCTATATTATTGCCTGGTTTACAGTTTTCAGAAAGCTGAAAGAGCGGCTTGGATTTGAGAACATCCGGGTGGCGATTTCAGCGGCTGCGCCCATATCAAAAGAGGTGTTGCGCTTTTATCAATCCATTGGAATGAACTTGATCGAAGTGTATGGACAGACTGAAGGAACGGGCGCTACCACAGTTTCTCCGGAGGATAAAACTAAATTTGGTACTGTGGGAAGACCACTTAAAGGCATAGACATTAAAATCGCGGAAGACGGCGAAATACTTGTCAGGTCACCAGGGATATTTAAAGGATATTATAAGAGCGATGAGGCAACAGCGGAAACTATTATTGATGGCTGGCTTTACTCGGGAGATGTGGGCGAAATTGATGCGGATGGATTTTTAAAAATAACCGATCGCAAAAAAGATATTATCGTCACAGCCGGCGGTAAAAATATCACGCCCCAGTATATTGAGAATAAACTCAAAGCAAGCATTTATATTAACGATTCTGTTGTCATCGGGGACAGACGAAAATTTATATCCGCACTTGTCATGATTGATGAAGACAATGTGATGAAATTTGCCCAGGATAACAAAATTCAATTTTCAACCTATAAGGATTTAACCGGCAACGAAAAGGTGATTGCCCTTATTGACGAAGAAGTTAAAAAGGTCAATAAAACTCTTGCCCGGGTTGAAAATATCAGAAAATTTACCATCCTTCCCAAACGCCTTTACGAAGAAGACGGCGAAGTGACGCCCACCATGAAAATCAAGCGAAAATTCGTCAACGAGGCATTCAAAGAGTTGATTGAAGCCATGTATTAGGTTTTTCTTAAACAGCGTATTTTCTCAAAATAAGTGTTGCGGCAGAGATTT
The DNA here is from genome assembly GCA_003647385.1 of Deltaproteobacteria bacterium. Lineage (GTDB taxonomy): Bacteria > Desulfobacterota > Desulfobacteria > Desulfobacterales > Desulfobacteraceae > Desulfobacula. The sequence goes on along the minus strand of QMMT01000336.1, from coordinate 164 downwards.
TCAACCGTCATCATGGTGTTAAACGCCTCGGAAAAATTATTTTTCCCAATCGTAAACAGGCCATGACCATAAACAATGGCACTGTTTGTCTGTTCAAGTGCTGTGGGCAGTGTATTGCAAAGGCCGAACGGGCCTGTGCCAACCTCGCCGGGTACAATGGGGGT
>QMMT01000335.1 GCA_003647385.1 Deltaproteobacteria bacterium | reverse complement strand
GCGTTTGTCACTGATAAAATCTTCTTTCATGTTAAATCTCCATGGGAGGCATAAGTGGCCACATGGTTCGAATTTACAGACTTTTGGCAATCAAGGATAAATGCATTGAATAGCGCCGTGCCTTTTCTGTCCTTGGGCTGTCTCATTTTCTTCATGTAGGCCATGTATCTTGCTTGATTATGATTAAAAATTCGTTTTATCTGGGCCAGAGTCATGCCTTTATGGTAGGTCTCAATCAATGTGGGCCGGTCAACAACCATGTTTTTGGTGTTCCAAAAAATCTATGATCATAGAAAGTTCGTCGGGTTCGATGGATACAGGTTCAGGGGCCAGCGGTTTTTCAAAAGGCCGACGGGCAAGGGCTTCTCCCAAAAGAATGCCGTCCTCCCCATGTTCAAAGATAAAAAGTTTATCGTTATAGAGGGAGATTTTTACCGGCGTGCTTTTATGCCGGCTGAACAAATCGGCACCACTGGTCACATAGTAATCCCGGTTGGCATGCCGGATGATTTTATTTTTTGATACAGTGGCCTTTTTTTTCCTGAAGCCGTATTTCATATACGCCTGAACTTGATTCGGTGCAAAGGTAAGAGTAACGGCTTGTTTTGATAAGAATTCTCCAAACTTTTGGGCAGGAATCCATGCACTCATTTTGCCATTTTCGCTAAAATAATGCTTTGTGCGGTTATGCTCATTGCGGTATTCCTTTATTAAAGGCTCCAGATCATGAAGGCGGATATCAAGGCAGGTCACCGTGATCTTTTCTTTTTTTCCGTTATTGAAGATAAACCCTGGAACAGTCTTCACGATCCTGTCTTCAAAGGCTTTGATAATCCGTATCTCAAAGTAATGAAGGCTGCGGTGGGAAGACTCAAGATGGGCTTTGTCCTTAGGTGAATGAATTCTTGAAAAGTCCGATGCCATATAAAAGCCGCCAGGGATGGAATGCTCTATATTTAAGGCGTTAATCGGCCTTTTAAGGTTCAAAAACCCTTTGGCATTATCCGGCCTGATGCGGACTTTTTTCTGGGGGAACGACGTACTCAACAAAAAACGGGTAAACAGATCCACTGAGTTCAGGCTGCTTTCGGTAAAATAAGCTTGAAGGGTAAACATATACCGGGAACCGGTATCAAACATTTCAATCACCTGGGGCTTTTGCCAGTTACCGTTTTCATTCTTGATTTTCAAATATCGAAATCGACAGCCATCCACCTGGACCAGGTCAAATACTGGTTCCGGCTTAAAAGTGTATTTTTCCGGGACATCCCCTTCAAAGTCTGGTTTTTCAAGGAAAAATTTCAGGTTCTCCCGCTTGGCGCAGCGCCTGAGTGCCGCAAGGCTGATAGATCGGCCCAGCTCCTGTTCAAGCCAGTGGTGGTAATTTTTAATGGTTCTGGCCTTTTGTGTGATAAAAATAAATCCTTGTGATGAGGGGTCACAGGAGGCCTTGACTATTTCGATAAACCTTCTTTTGGTTTGATCATCTATGGAACGGGGCCGACCGCTGCATTTTCTGCCCTCCATGATTCCTTTTTCAGCCAGCAAAAGGGGAGCTGGGATAATGCCGGTTTTTTTGTATTGGTCTTTGTAATATTTTTTGGCCCTTCTTTTGGCAGACCCGGCCTTGTTCATGATTTTTTTATGGAGCAGCAGATAAAATCGGTCATCAATACTCAGGTTACGTGTAATCTTCAGGTTATCCATTGCCGGTCCCCTTGGATAGAATTTTTTCTCTTATGACCCGGTTCCACAACAATGCGGCCTGCCGGGAGGTCTGCTGCCAGTGATCGTGCTGGGCCATGCGGACCTGTTCCATCACCTGCTGAACAGCGGCCATGTATTCATCGCTGATCTGATCGGTCAGATCCACGGGGTCGTTTTTAGGTCTGACCTTCAGGTTATCCACCGTCCTGGTCCCAATAAACTTTTTAATGTTCAGTGCGGTGATTTCCATGCCGCTGTTTAAAAAACCTTGCCAGACCTTGCGTTGCTCAATGAGTTCCAATTGTGCCAGCGGTCGGACCTGGCATTCATTGGCAGGCAGAATGTCTCCAATTGGCGACAAATTACAAACAACCTCATAGGATTTAATCAGGCGGTAGGCATATGCTCTGCCCATATCCCACCGTGTCCGGGTATAGGCTTCAAATGTCTCAAAAAGGGCCAGTTTGTATAATCGATTTTTTCTGATCTCGTTCAGGGCCCGTCCGATGTCGCAAAAATGACCCTGGTTCCTGGCGATAACGGTTTCAAGGTGTGAGAGTCTATTCTGTTGCTCCATAGCTACCCTCCCTCATACCATGGGCCGGCCAATGCCGACCGCAAGTTTTGCAAGAGGCTGCGTGGGGGCAATTTCAATAAGGTTTTTTAAAAACTGAACACTGTCCTTAAATCCATGTCCCCTGACTTCCATGACCAGGTCAATGGAATTAAAATTCTTCTCGCACCGAAAGCATCTGGCCAGATTGGTGGTGGGGTTTACTGCGGTTTGAAATTCATTGCAAACCGGGCATAGAAAACGGAAAACACCGTCCCTTATTTTTGAGGGAATCTGCAATTGGTCTCTGATCAGCATATCCACCGGAATATTATTCCTTAACTCAAACAATTCTCGGGATGAAAATCTATTTTTCATGGGGCACCTCATTCTTAAATTTTTCAGATACCTTTTTTATACCACCGGCAATGGCCTGCTGTCAGTTGCCTCTTGAACAAATATCGGGATTACTCTGTCTGTATTCTTTTAATTATCAACGGGTTATGTCCATGATGTCTCTTGAAATCAAATACCGATTACTTGGTTAGAATCCACCTGATATTACAATGACTTACTTCAACCATGTCTCTTAAACTCTCCTAATGATTAGTCCAGGCATTGACGGTATTATTTCATGTAAAGCCAGTGGGCCTGGCCCTGGTTTGATTTATAATTTGGGTAACCAGGTACTGGACGATAATCGCAGGTTTTATCCCATATTCAGTTGTGATGATTTCTATTGGCAAGACAGGTTTAGTCTGTGGCGGCAAAGACGTTTTAGAAGAATCCGGAACTGTTTTTGATCCTGTAGCTTTTTCAAGCTTCTTGCCCAGGTAATTGTTTTTGAAATAGGCTTTGTTCTTCTTATTCCAATCTGCACATTGCCTTCGATGGAGCTCGTTTTGGCAGTCTGGGCCGCATGTTTTCTGCCGTCCTTTTTGTCTGACGTCCGGCAAAAACCATTTCCGACAAATACAGCAGGGGCGCTTTCTACGTGATTTTTTTGCCATTCTTTTTCTCCAGAGTTTAAATCTGGACAAAATATACGTGTTGAACCTGTTTGCGTAAAATTGGCGGCGGGATAATGGCGGGATAATGGCGGGGTAAGCGGGGTATTATTTACTTAATTGGCGGGGTATAGCGGCGGGATATCTTACTGTTAGCTTATTTTGTCATTGATACGGGGGTATGGCGTTACACTTTTTGAATCATAGCAAAGGCCAGTAAACCCCACCATATCGCAGAACATCACTGTTACCTGCTTACGTTCACCTTCGATTTTATTTCTTTGGGACAGAATTTTTTGTGTCAGTCCTTTAGGGAGATAGCGCTGAATTTTGTCTATCTTTTCATTAAAGGTAAGATCTTTAGTTGTCGTCTCAGAAGAAACAGTTAGGTTATGGCCGCATTCACCACAAAATTTATATTGCAGAGGATTACTTCCACTACAGTTTGGGCAAACTTGTTCTAATCTTGCACCGCAGCCACCACAAAAATTCTTAGTATCAGGGTTCTCATACTGGCATTTTGAACATTCCATTTGATACACCTTTAGTTGATACAATTTTATTATCAAAACACGGTGTTTCTTGACAATTAGGATTCAATAAACG
>QMMT01000334.1 GCA_003647385.1 Deltaproteobacteria bacterium | reverse complement strand
TCTTCTTTCTGTATTTCCTGTTGAATTCTAAGAGCCGTTTTATCAAACGGGGGGAGTGTGACTCGATCAGATTCAACATAATCTGCAATAATTTCTAGAAATGACTGGTCTTTTTCCACTATTATCCTCCAAGCAGTCTTTTAACTTCAGCAAGCGGTCTGGGTGGTAAAAGTTTGGGCAGACATCTTAAGACTTCATCAATGGTTGTAACGCCCTTTGCGGCTTTATATATGCCGTTCTCAAACAGGGTGACCAGCCCGGCATGCTGGATGCTGGTTTCCCTGAGTTCATGGCTGGTTGCATTTCGTAATATAGCATCCCGCACATGTGCTTCCGGAATCAGCATTTCATGAACAGCCAGTCTGCCGCTGTACCCGGTATGTCTGCAATGACCACATCCTTCTCCTTTAAAAAAGGTTCCGCCGGAAAGTTCTCCACCGTGGAATCCTAATAATTTCATCTCTGCTGTGCCTATGGTATGTTTTTTCTTACAATTCGGGCAGATCCTTCTCAGCAGTCTCTGGGCTAAAACACAATTAATGGTGGATGAAATTAAAAAAGGTTCAATGTTCATATTCACCAGCCTGATAAAGGCACCGATACTGTCTTCCGTATGAAAAGTAGTCAGGACCTGGTGGCCGGTCAGTGCAGCCTGAACAGCAACATCGGCGGAGAAAAAATCCCTGATTTCACCGATCAAGATAATATCCGGGTCCTGCCGGACTATGTGGCGAAGTGTTTCTTCAAATGTTAAATTCAGTTTTGTGTTAATAGAACATTGACCAATGCCGTCGATGACATATTCAACCGGGTCTTCTGCAGTGATAATACTTGTTTCCACACTGTTTAAATGATCAATGCAGCTGTATACGGTCGAGGTTTTTCCAGACCCTGTCGGCCCTGTAACAATTAAAACACCACTGGGTGCGTTGAGTGAACGGGTAACAAAATTTTCCAGCATCCTGGGAGGCATCCCAAGCTCATCCACTTTGAGTAACGCGTCCATTTTATTGATGAGCCTGAAAACGATCTTTTCCCCGTGAACAGTGACATAGGTGGAAACCCTTAAGTCAACCTTATACTCTCCAAATTCAAAATCAATACGCCCGCCCTGGTGCCGTCTTTTTTCCGCAATATCAAGCTCGGTTAAAATTTTAATCCGGCTTGCGATCAGGGGCATCATATCCTTTGCATAATCTTTTATATGGTGTAATATCCCGTCAATCCTGAACCGGACCCGGAATCGATCCTGCATGGGTTCGATGTGAATATCACTTGCTTTGGCCCGAATGGCATTAATAATAATGGTGTTCACAATGCCGACAATGGATTCATCATCTATGGTTAAAGGCTTTTTGTCCTTGTTTTGCTCCCGGATCATCTTTTGAATGGCAAAATCAATGGAATCTTTTTTTGAAATAGCAATATCTATTTCTTTTTTAAAAATACCCCTGGCTGAATCAATGGTTGGCTTGTGAAGCGGGTCAGAAAAAGCGACAAGGACATGGTCTCCCTGCTTTTTGACCGGTATGAATTTGTTTTGCATGAAAAGTTTGTACGGAACCTGATCAAAGAGTTCATGGTCAAGTTCCATGAACTCGGGTTCCAGAAAAGGGAACCCCATTTGGAGAGATAGCATTTCAACCAGGCTTTTTTCATCAATTGCCCGATTGTCTATAAGAATATCGCCGATTTTCTTTTTGCTTTTTTCTTCATACTGTACTCTCAAGGCCTCGTCCATATCCTTTCGGGAGATGTGCCCCAATTCTACAAGGAGGGTTCCGACTTTGAGATTGTCACGATTGTTCTGAATGGCATGGGTAATTTTTTCGTCATCAACGTATTTAAGTTCTTTTAAGACTTCTAAAAGTGGTTTGGGCGGCACAAGTTTTTTTTGAATCCGTTTTGCATAATTGATATTTTCTTTGCTCAGGTGGTTTTCTTTGAGAAGATAGAAAATGACTTTTCCCAGTTTTTCTTCTATCGTACTATTTTCTTCTACCGTACTATTTTCTTTATCTGTATCAGCAGCCATATGCATTCCCATTATATGGTTTATATGAAAGATTTGAGATATGAGATATGAGAGAAGAGCAACAAATTATCAGGTCTGCTCAAATCTCATTACTCAAATTTACATCTATATACTTTGGCTTGATTCAAGGTGTCAAGGAAAAGAAAAGCCTTAGGAAGGAGTCGTCAAAGCAATCCTAATTCTTGACAAAAAAAAAGAGGGCAAGTATTTATTTATGAATAACCTATTTTTTTGTTTTAAAGGAGATTTTTCATGGCTGATAACACCCCGAAACTCTTGGATGCATTGGATGCGTTTGAAGATGGTATTTATATTATCAATGATGATTATTCCGTTGAGTACATGAATAAATTCATGAAGGTTTTATTTGGCGACAGGGTCGGTGAAAAATGTCATGAAGTATTGATTGGATCTGATAAACCCTGCGACTGGTGTAAATATGATGAAATCTTTGAAAAGAATGAAACGCATCACAGGGATGTCTATATTGAATCCATTGATAAGACTTTTTTTTTATCAGAGCTTCCGGTGACCAACCAGGACGGAACCAGATCCAAACTTTCCATATACCGTGATATTTCTCGCAGAGTAGAGCGGGAAGCCAAGCTTAAGTCCTCCAAAGAAAGCTATCAAAGACTTTTTACACATGTCGGGTGCGGCGTATTTGTCAGCAGTAAAGAGGGGCGGTTCCTCGACGTCAATCCCGCACTGTTAAAAATTCTCGGATATCAGGATAAAGAAGAATTTCTCTCACTTGATCTTGCAACGGATGTTTATTTAAGGCCGGAAGACAGACGTAAATATACTGATATTATAGAAAAAAAAGGTCATGTCGTTGACTATGAGGTGAAATGGAGACGGCGGGACGGGCATATCCTTCATATTCTTTTAACGAGTAATGTCCGGTATGACCCCAGTGGGAGAATCCTGGGTTATGAAGGGGTCGTTGTAGATCAAACACGAAGAAAAAAAAGTGAGAACCAGATAAGAGAGGCCCATGATTTTTTGGATAAAATCATTTCATGTTCCCCCAATGCCATTATGGCAATGGATATGAGGGGCATTATCAAGTTGTGGAACCAGGGTGCTGAAGACGTCTTCGGGGTTAAGGCTGATGCAGTGGTTGAAAAGATGAATATTCAGCAGATTTTTTCAAAAAAAGTGGCCAAAGAAGTCATGGTGATGATGAGAGATGAACAATTCGATGGTAAAGGCAGATTGAATTCTTATCCCTTGAACTTTACAAAAGAAAACAGCGAGGTGGTGGAAGGCAACCTTTCCGCCAGTACCCTTTATGACGAAAAAGGAAATGAACTGGCCACTGTTGCAATATTTTTGGATCTAAAGGACCGTCTTCAAACTGAAAGAGAACTCAGCGCTGCAAGACAGCATCTGTTACAATCTGAAAAGCTGGCTGCAATGGGTCGGCTGACATCCCAAATCGCACACGAGCTGAACAACCCCCTGTTTGGTATTATGAACACATTAGAGCTGATGAAAACCGAGATTTCTCCTCAAAATAAAAGACGAAAGCTCTTGGATATGTCTTTATCGGAGATTGAAAGGCTGGCAGATATGTTGAAGAAAATGCTTTCTTTTTCACGACCTGACCAGGAGGAGCGTATTGAAATTGATATTAATGCAATCATTGAAGAACTGATGCTGTTATATGAAAAACGATTCAGAGAAAACAGTATAAAAGTAAAATTCGATCTTGTTGAGAGTCCAAAGGGACTTCTGGCATCCAGGGATCAGTTGCGTCAGGTATTTATCAACATGTTTTCCAATGCCATGTATGCCATGCCGGATGGCGGTGATCTTAGAATATCCACTAAAGTGGT
>QMMT01000333.1 GCA_003647385.1 Deltaproteobacteria bacterium | reverse complement strand
CTCCGGTTCCAAGAGTTCCTGGAATCTCACTTGCAAATTCTTCAATCTCTTTCTTAAAATTTGTTACCCTGGGAATTAGTTCAGCTTCTGGATAGAGCCTTGGATCTTTATCATACAGTCCGTCAATATCAGTTAAAATAAATAAAAAATCAGCATCCATTAATAAAGTGATCATGGCGGCAAGATTGTCATTATCCCCTAATTTAATTTCTTCAACCATGATGGTATCATTTTCATTAATGATGGGCACAACTTTCCAGTCGATAAGCGTATTCAACGTATTCCTTGCATTCAGGTACCGTTTGCGGTTATTTAAATCTTCAGCAGTTAAAAGAATCTGGGCAACTTTTTTATCACATCCTGCAAAACTTTTTTCATAGGCATTCATTACTCCGCTCTGACCAATGGCTGAAATTGCCTGACGTTTGGGTATCTCATCCGGACGGCCTTCCATTCCCATTCTTCGAAGGCCTGCTGCCATGGCCCCGGATGATACCAGAATCACCTCAACCCCTTTGTCCATCAGAGTGCTGATCTGATTAGAGATGGATTCAATTACTTCAAGATTTAAACTGTTTTCTGCAGTGATCACATTGCTGCCTAATTTGACAACAACCCTTTTAGCAGTGATCAATCGTTGTTTTGGCATGGCTCGTCTCTATTTAAAATTTTTCTTTAAGGATTTATGGGTGAATGGTTTTGCCTTTTTGCCCACGTAATCTTTTACCATATGGCCGTTACCCATCAGCCGCCATTGATAACTCATAAGGCCTTCAAGACCCACCGGTCCCCTTGCATGAATTTTATTGGTGCTGATACCCACCTCAGCACCCAGGCCGAATCGAAACCCATCGGCAAATCTGCTGCTGCAATTCACAAAAGCATCTGCTGTATCCACATGGTCCATAAAATAAAGGGCTCGTTGTTTATCTTTTGTAACAATCACATCGGTATGACCTGATCCATAGCGGTTAATATGTTCCACGGCTTCTTTCAAGGAAGGGACTACTTTAATGGAGACAATCAAATCCAGGTATTCGGTCTGCCAGTCTTTTGGGGTGGCTGCTTCAACGTCGATAATGACACCTGTTTTTTCACATCCAAAAATTTTTACCCCTTGACCTTCCAGTTCTTTTTTTAATACCGGCAGGATATCCCGGGCCAGCTCCTCATGGACCAGGATGGTTTCTGTGGCATTGCAAACCGCCACATACTGGCATTTGCTGTCTATGGAAAGATCAACTGCCATCTTCGGATCAGCAGCCCGATCAATATAAAGATGACAGATCCCGTCTGCATGTCCCAGAACCGGGATATTAGTATTGTCCATGATATAACGGACAAATTCGTTGCTGCCCCTTGGAATAATCAGATCAACCAAAGTTTCAAGCAATAACATCTGCCCCACATCACTGCGTGTTTCAAGCAATCCCAGCCAGCCGGCCGGCAATCCTGATTCAACCCCGGCCCTGGAAATAATATTTGCAAGGATACGATTTGTGGCCGATGCTTCACTGCCCCCTTTCAATAACACAGCATTCCCACTTTTCAGACAGAGAGCGGCAATTTGCACCAGGGCATCGGGACGGGATTCAAAAATCACACCGATCACGCCGATGGGACGGCTCACCTTAAAAAGTGTCAGGCCTTTATCCAGTTCCGTTGTGCTCAAAGTTTTCCCTACCGGATCTTCTAAGCTTATCAAGCTTACAATTCCTTCACAGGCCTCTGACAACTTACCGTGGTCAAATTTTAAACGTTTCAACAAAGGGGCTTCAAGATGATCTTTTTGCGCCTGCCCAAGATCTTTTTTGTTTGCCTCAATGATTAAATCTGTATTGTCTTCCAACGCCTTAATAATATTTTGCAGTGCATAGTTTTTTATTTCACGTGAAAGTGCTGACATAAAGATAGCAGCTTTTTTACACTGAGAGGCAGTTTGTTGAATATCCATCTTTTCCCTTTATTTCCAATTTATACATTATCTGATCATTACAGCCTTCTTAAAAAATGTTCTAACCATAAAAATATATTACCAATTAGTAAACAAAAAAAACAAGGCCTGCTTTGCTGAAGACTAACTTCAATGATGAGTCTACTTTATAGTTAATTTTATAACTCGCGGGGCCTGACCTTTAAGCATAACAGGAATCCAAAGGCGATACAGCTTACCACCAGCATTAACCAGAAAACCGCAGAAGATGCTCCTGATATGGCCGTGTGCAATCGACTTTTGCCCTATATGGTCTGTCATATCTAAGTTTATCCTTATATGGACATATTTCGATCAATCAAGTTCATCACGACAATTATCAACGAGTAGTTGAGCGGATGTTAAGGTTGTCTCCAAATGAAACTGAAATGCGATAACGTGATATCAAACCATCCCATCTCTTTTTAATATGAATGTTTTCTTTTTTAGCAGTACTGATGAAAAAGAGACTTGATCTATATCAATAAATTTTAAAAAATTGATCTATATCAAGGAGAGTTACTATCTTTTGATATAATATTATCATACTAAATGTCGACAAAATACATATTGCGACATTACCATTATTTCACAGTAGATATATCCACTAATGATTGTTGAACATGGTTTTGTTAACATCGAGCCATAAACTTTTCCTAAAATAACTTTCAACCTAAATGTAGGAGAAAGGCAAAATGACATTCAGGTCGCTCAATGAGTGCAGACAATCAATCACAGAAAATGATATTTACGAGGCTATGAAAAAAATACCTGGATATCTGGATATCACTCCTTCAGATTGTATGGAATTGTATCGGGTTGCTTTTGACCATGCCATATCAAAGCTAAAAAATGCCATAAAAGCAGACCAGATCATGACCAGAAAGGTCATAACTGTCAATGAAAATGCTACACTGATAGAGGTAGTTAAAAAAATGGCTGACAATGAAATTTCAGGTCTCCCAGTTTTGAAAAATGACCAAACTGTTGTAGGCATAATATCAGAAAAAGATTTTTTAAAAAGAATGAATGATGATAAGAGGCCGTCTTTTATGCGTGTTGTTTTACAATGTGTTCAAACAACCGGCTGTATTGCTGCTGATTTTAATAATCTTGTGGCTTCTGATATTATGTCATCCCCACCGTTAATGACATCGCCTCAAACACCCGTATTAGAGGTAGCCAATATCATGGATAAAGAAAATATAAATAGAGTTCCTGTTGTTGACGGTCAGTTAAAGCTTGTTGGAATTATTGCCAGATCTGATATTGTTCAGACTTTGTGTTAAGTGTCTATAGGTTAGGAGAGGTATTTTAATGTCATTTTTTGAAAAAATGAAGGGGGGTAGTCAAAGTCCTTCAGTAGTGAGTCTTTCCGAGATTATATGGTCGTGGCTTGGTGCTTTTTTAGGAATAACACCGGTCGCTTTTTTAAATTACAATATTTTTTATGGTAATGACCTGGTGTACATTATTGGATCTTTTGGTGCGTCAGCCGTATTGATATATGGCGCAGTAAGAAGCCCTTTAGCACAACCCAGGAACCTTGTCGGTGGTCACCTTGTTTCTGCGGTCATTGGTGTGATTGCCTACAAATTATTCTATCCATTTCCCTGGTTTGCATCTTCATTTGCCGTTGCCACAGCAATTGCAGCAATGCATGCCACCAAAACGCTGCATCCACCTGGCGGAGCCACAGCACTGATAGCTGTCATCGGAAGTGAAAAGATTCATGCTCTTGGTTTTTGGTATATATTAGTTCCGGTCGGCGTGGGTGTCGTCATTATGTTAATCGTTGCTCTGATAGTAAACAATCTGGCTAAAAACCGCCGGTATCCAGAATTTTGGTATTAACTATAGCGCTCACTAAAACAACGAACAACCCCTCAATAATAAAACTCATTTT
>QMMT01000332.1 GCA_003647385.1 Deltaproteobacteria bacterium | reverse complement strand
CTGGATGATCCGGAAAGATACAGATTATATCCGGTAATGAAACACGCTAAACTTTCTCTGGCCGGAGCACAAGACAAATTGCCGGTTTATATTAAAAACGATCAGTTTTATCTGCCGAAAAATTCAGGCTCCGCTACTACACATATTATTAAACCAATTAATGCCGGTTTCACCGATATCCCGAGAAATGAAGCCTTTTGTATGGAATTGGCACAGCGGTCAGGCTTTCCAATCCCTAATTCAAAAATTATGAAAATTGGTGGCCATGAATTGTTTGTAGTGGATCGATATGACCGTCAGGAAATAAATAAAGAGATTGTTCGCATTCATCAGGAAGACTTTTGCCAGGCAATGGGGTATCCGGCTGAACGAAAATATCAAGAGACTGGTGGGCCCGGATTTATAGAATGCAGAGAATTAATTGATGAATACTTGTCAAATCAAGGCGTAACAAACAGGTTCTTATTCATACGTATGATGACTTTTAATTATATTATTGGTAATCATGATGCCCATGGTAAGAATTTCGCTATTCTACACAACAAAGGCTTTGAATTAGCACCGTTTTATGATTTAGTGTCCACTCAGGTGTATCCTTTGGACAATAAATTTGCGATGGCGATTGGTCAAACTTTCAGGCTTGATCGGATAAAAGAGCATTCCTTTAAAAAATTTGCCAGGGACATGAATGTTCGACCAAAATTGTTGATATCATTAATAAATGAAGTGTGTGAAGCTGTAAAAAACGGGTTGGATGGTTTAATCGCAGAGCATGAGAAAAATTATGGTGCAGCAAAGATTTATAAAGATTTAAATAAAATTATAAAATCAAACATAATTCAGTTGCAAAGTTTTTTAAGGTAAAGGGTCACGTCTGCTCTTGACACCAATCCAACCCCGTTGTCCTTATAATTTCTATACTCGACTTATTCGGACACAATTCCGAATAAGACTTGACTTTTTCGGAATACGTGCCACAATAGTCAGCTATGAAACGATATTTAAAGAACTACATACAAGAAGACCTGGAAAAAAAAATCATCCTGTTAACGGGGCCACGCCAAGTTGGGAAAACAACACTTTCTAAAATGTTGAAAAGTGATTTTGATTACTTCAACTTTGATAATATTGATGACAGGTTAAGTTTGCATGAAAAATCCTGGGATCGATCTAAATCTTTAGTGATTTTTGATGAACTACATAAATTAAAAAATTGGAAATCATGGTTAAAAGGCATCTATGACACAGAGGGTATTCCCCCTTCAATTCTTGTTACCGGAAGCGCCAAACTTGATACCTATAAAAAGGTTGGTGACTCCTTAGCCGGAAGATTCTTTCAGTTTAGAATGCACCCTTTGGACTTGAAAGAAATCAAGTCCTTTTTAGAACCGGAGAGCCTTGACACAGCATTAGACAGACTATTGCTCTTAGGTGGTTTTCCAGAGCCGTTTCTAAATGGGACACAACGATTTTATAATCGCTGGAAAAAATCACACCTTGATATCATTCTAAAGCAGGATCTTATTGATCTTGAAAATGTTCAGCAGATAACACAAATTGAAACCTTGATCCAATTACTAAAGCTTCGAGTTGGCAGTCCGATTTCATACCGCTCTCTTGCGCAGGATTTGCAATGTTCTGATAAAACAGTAAAAAGATGGCTGACAATACTTGAAAACATGTATGTCCTTTTTAAAGTTCCCCCTTTTCACAAAAATATAGCCAGGGCCATCCAGAAAGCTCCCAAATTTTACTTTTATGACACTGGTCAGGTTCTTGGGGATTCAGGTGTCAAGCTGGAGAATTCTGTTGCATGTGCCATTCAAAAGGAAATACATTTCAGAGAGGACTGTTTTGGAGAAGAAAGAAAATTGTTTTACATTAAAAACAAGGATGGCAAAGAAATAGATTTTTGCATGGCATCAAACACCATCCCTTCATTACTGATAGAAGTAAAATGGAAAGATAATAATTTGAGCCCTAACTTTGAAAAATTCAGAAAATTTTTTCCAGAGATTAGAATGATTCAAATTTCAAAAATATTGAACCGGGAAAAGACTTTTCCAAATGGAGCGGAACTCAGGATTGCATCTAAATGGCTATCGGAATTGTCCCTGCTGTGATAGCGTATCCTTATCCAGAAGACGCTTGGCTACTTGCTGTTTTGGTTTGTTGAAAAACAGAGTGCTTCTTTGGGCCGTTTTCCTCCTTTGAAAAGGAAAGAAATTCCAAAACCGGATGGTGGTGTGGGAGGGCTCCTCAGTAATGGGGAGTCCTATCCCGATATAAATCGTTTATAGTTTATGCTTGATGGGTTGCATACTCATCCAGAAGACGACGAATCATTTTCTGATATTGCGTATTGTACTTTTGGGCTTCATTTTTGAAAAAATCAACACTAGCCTTGCTGAGCGCAATCGTTACCTTTATGGTTTCATCCTTTAATGCCAGTTCTTCAGGAGATGGCAGAAAATCAGAAACGACTCTGACTTTACCCATCGGTTCATCAGTGTATTTTATTTTTTTTTTCATAGATTTTTTTTCCTTTCCGCCAATATCCAGCGCCAAAAATTCTGATTATGTTTGAACGGTATGTAAACCTTACGGTCAAGATACCGCCAGAAACTTTTCCCAAACAATAGTATCTTTTTTCATCAATGCTATGTTCCAAATCCTCTAAAATTAGACGACTGTGGTCTAAAAAGGCTAATTGAGCAAGTGCGAATGACACACCATGTTTCTCTTGATTGGTTTTGTCTTTATTTTCGTCCCATTCAAAATCAGCTGTGATTTTCATAAAAAAAGTATAATGCTATATCTGCGCATTGTCAATATATTTATATGGCTTATTATATGGCATATTTATAACGATAGAATCTACGGTAGAATTCTGTTGTTAAAATATCTGCCTGGCATCCATAAAAGATTCAGTGAATGCCTCTATGTTTGGAGACAATCTTGTTCCCCGTCGTTCACAAGTCATTCGGATAGCCTCAGTCAAAGTATACCATAGTCGATTTTTACTGTAGAAGATTCAACTTCATCCGCACAGACCGGCCCTGGAATGAACAGGAAAAAACCTGTAAAAAATAATAAAAGAATTATAGCTTGTCGGGATTTGCTCATGGTATCATTTCCTTTTGGTTACCTCACAGTTTTAGATTTATAAATCTTACTCTTTGGATTTGCTGCTCTTCTGTTTCATGGCTGCTGCATATTTTAAAATGTCATATCCTGTTTTGCTGTCAGGAAAAAGTTTGATCATTTTATCGGCCACCAGGGCGGCATTGTCCGGCCGGTTTTTTTTATATAATGGTCTGCAAGGGCAAAAAGAAAATCAAAACTGCCGGGATCAAGGGAAACTGCCTTTAAAAACAGGTTGTCAATTTTAATAGACTGTTCATAGTTCTCAATGGCTTTATCTGTCTTACCCAGGGAGTGGTACATCAAAGCCAGATTGTATCGCCCGGAAGGAAAATCACTGGAATATTCCATGGTGGAAATATATTCTTTTATGCCGGAATCAAGCACCTCTTTCTGATCATGGGTCAGTTTCAGGTTTTTAATGGCTGCAACACTGAGGGCTGCCTGGATTCGAACCGCTTTGACCGGGTCGTAGAGCAAAGGAAAAATAAGGGTGGCATCCTTGTCAAACTGCAGCAGGTTAATCGTGGATATGGCGGTTTGGCGAACAAGGGCATCTGCATCTGACAGGGCGGTTTCAAGGGTGGCAAAGCTTTTTTTTGCAGGGTATGACGATAAAAGAGACAATGCCGTTGCCCGGACAATACCGGGTGAAAGTGTATCCTTTGAAAGAAAGATCAGATCCTCATGAACATCCTGGTCCCCCTGTCTGCCCTTTGCAAAGACTTCCCCGAAATGAGGTCTTTTTTTAG
>QMMT01000331.1 GCA_003647385.1 Deltaproteobacteria bacterium | reverse complement strand
GGATGGGGCTTGTCACTGTGCCGTTTTTAAAAAAGAACAGAAAATATGCACTGCTGCTCTTTTTTGTCGGGGCGGCACTCATCACACCACCAGACGTGGTTACCCAGATCATGATGGCGCTTCCTTTGATGCTGCTGTATGAAATCAGCATTATTGGCGCCAGGATATTCGGTAAAGACAAGGCCGATAAAATGGATGGCGACCAGGAAGAAAATTCAAAGGAAGACCAGGATACTGAATCACAGGCAGATGCAGATAACAAGGGAGACGCAGATAACAAGGGAGAACAGGTATAAACCCAAAACGTTTTTAATGTTGACTTTTGAACTGTCCTGGGTGTAAAAACTAAAAATAAAATTGTAAAAAAACAATCGATGGTATGGAAATACCGTCGGTATAAAGGTAAAATAAATTTTAACTATTAAAGGAGTGAAACAGATTATGAACAAAAAATTACTGACTTTGCTTTTGGCGGCAGGTATGGCTGTGATTTTTGTTGCAACAGGTCTTTATGCCGGGACAGATATTCCTGACACAATTACAATGGACTACAACAAATACAAAAAAAGAAAGAAAAAACCCCCGAAAACAAAATTCATAGAATTTGCTCACAAGAAACACAACGTAGAGTATAAAATTTCCTGTGGCGACTGTCACCACGACAAGGACAATAAGCCTCTTGATCTTAAAGAAGGGGACAATGTCCAAAAATGTGCTGAATGTCATACAAAGATGGCAAAGCCTAAAAAGAAAAAAGGCGAGAAAAAGAAGAAAAAAGACATTTTGGTACTTGAAAACGCGATGCACGGCAACTGCATTGATTGTCACAAAGAAGTCAATAAAAAAGCCGGTGATCCAAAGGGGAAAAAAGGCCCAGCACCAGCCACATGCGCTAAATGCCACATAAAGAACAAAAAATAGCTGTTTAATAAAAATAAGGTTTCGACTTAAAAGAGGTTTTCCAAATATTTTGGAAAACCTCTTTTTTTTATGGAATCACTATTTGTTTGTCTGTTTATCGGCTAAAGAAGCTTTGAATGCTCTTGCTTTTTTGACCAGGGAAGGCGCCCAGGAAGGCGCACCAAGTGCATGAATATGGGTATAGGTTCCAAAAGTATTCTGTTTAAAAAACCCATCCTTTTTGTCAAGGATACCTTTACCCCGTTCCATTTTAAACGCCATTTCAAAGGGTTGGTAATCAATATCCAGAATACTGGAATATCTGAATTCGTGACCCTTTAAAATTTCACCCTTCTTAAAAAACGGATTTTTATTAACAACTTCAACCCTGGTATAACCATGTCCCTGAGGACGTCTGGAAAGCCCGAATTTGATGGGAAGAATTCCGGACATGGGATATTCCTGATCTTTTAGCCGGATGCTTTGACCAAGGAATATGAGTCCGCCGCATTCCGCATAAATGGGAAGCCCATTTTGAGATAGTTTCTTTAGATTATCACGAAACGACTTATTCCCAGCAAGCTGGGGTGCATGGGTTTCAGGAAATCCTCCTCCCATATAGATGGCATGAACATTTGGTATACTCTCTTCACTCAAAGGACTGATAAAAACAATGTCAGCACCCAGATTTTCCAAAGCATCAATGTTGTCGGGATAATAGAATTGAAAGGCAGAGTCTCTTATAATTCCAATGGTGACAGATGCTTCAGGGTCAATTACTCTTGCGCCTTCATATTCGGTTTTTTCAATCTTTGAAATCTCTATTAGATCTGTACCTTTGTCTTCATCCGTTACAATATGATAGAGCCGATCTAAATCAATGTTGTCTTCTGCAACTTTAAAAGTCGCTTTAATCGCCTGATCAGAAAAAGTGTGCTCTTCAGATGTCACAAGTCCCATATGTCGTTCAGGAAAATCTTTGGCCTTTAATTTGGGAACAGCGCCAAGCACAGGAATATTACAAAATTTTTCTATATTTGTCCGGACTTTTCCTTCATGCCTTTTACCCGCCACCCGGTTAAGGATCACACCGCAAATTCTGACCTCAGGATCAAACTTCATGCACCCTAGAAGCAAAGCTGCCATTGTGCGGGTACTTTTGGTACAGTCCAGAACCAGCAGAATCGGTAAATTTAGAAGTTTTGCAAGCTCGGCTGTTGAGGTAGATCCATCCGTATCAATGCCGTCATAAAGACCCCGATTGCCCTCAACAACAGCAATATCACATTTTTTTGAATTTTCCTGATAGGAGTGTTTGACAACGGACGGGGCACAAAGAAAGGTATCCAGGTTATAGCAGGGACGGCCAGCTGCCTTTGAAAGCCAGCCGGCGTCAATATAGTCAGGTCCCTTTTTAAATGGTGAGACCTTAAAGCCTCTTTCTTTCCATGCAGCGGCAATTCCTAAAGAGATGATTGTCTTGCCAGATCCACCTCTAAGGCCGGCGATAATGATTCCCGGAACTTTTTTGCCACCCTTTTGCATGGATAAACTTAAAGACTTATCTTAATTCTTATTCTTCGCCTTCAGACGAGTGCTGGATGCCACTGCCTTTGAGGCCGTACATGGTTGTACTTCCGGAAGACCAGTATTCAAGCACTTCTTCAGTGACCATTTTATTGATAACTTTTTTAATTACTCTTGGTTTGTCATCCGGGAAAACTTTATAGAAATCTTTAAAATAAAACTTGGTTTTGGTTTTGGATTTTTTGGTCATCCAATCCACCACTGCTTTGGTCGCAGCTTCTTTATTATCAAGAAGTTCACTCATTGTCATACTCCTTTGAAATGAAATGTATCAGCCGGAGTGTATAATACACTCCGGCTTAAACAATTTTATAAACAGGTAATAAAAAACCTGTTTTTAGAATTTGAACTGAGTTGACTGACGCCAGCTCATGTAAGCCTGCTGACGGAAATCATCAATAAGGTGATGGGTAAATTCAAGCTCACATGCTTCAAAGAATTTTTCCCATCCAATTCTTTCTGCCCAATCGCCCAGACGTTCATACTTATTGGCACCATTAGAATAAGCATTAACCATCTGCCGGATAGCCTTTGTCATGGACGGCCATCTTGGCATTTCATTGGGAAGGAAACCCACAACAACTTTAGAGAATTTTGGATCGGAAATTCTGTTGGACACTTTACCACCAGCCATAAGAACAATACCGTCACCTTCCGTATCAGCCAGAGGCATGGAAGGACACATGGTGTAGCAGTTACCGCAGTACATGCACCTTTCATTTTTAACCGCAACAGATTTAACTTCCGTGCCATTTTCAAGTTTCATCTTGGACGGTTTAATTGCTGCTGTTGGGCAGGCGGCAACGGCCAGAGGAATTTCACAAAATTTATCAAGATATTCATGATCCAGCATAGGTGGTTTTCTGTGATATCCCAGAATAGCGATATCAGAACAATGAACCGCACCACACATATTCAGGCAGCATGCCATGGAAACTCTCAGCTGTGCCGGAAGTTTCATATCCTGAAAATCATCAAACAACTCATCCATGGTGGCTTTTACAGTACCGGACGCGTCTGTTGCCGGTGTATGGCAATGGATCCAGCCCTGGGTATGAACGATATTGGTCACACCGGCACCGGTTCCGCCGATGGGAAATTTCTGAGATCCGCCTGGAAATTTTCTGGAAGCCAGATCATTTTTAAGGGGTTCTAGCTTATCTTTTGAGTCAACCATGAACTCAATATTGTTACGGGTAGTAAAACGAAGATGCCCGTCGCAATATTTATCTGCAATTTCACAGATTTCATTAATATGAGTGGTACTCATCAGACGACAGCCACCCGCTCTTACCGCATATACTTCATCTCCTGAATCAGCGACATGCACCAGGACACCTGGCTCAAGGATTTCATGGTGAGACCATTTGCCTTTATTTTTCGCAATCACAGGAGGATAGAATTCGTTATAGT
>QMMT01000330.1 GCA_003647385.1 Deltaproteobacteria bacterium | reverse complement strand
ATATTTAGATGATATTGCTGATTTTGTCAACTCTGGGCTGGCACCGGCCTATGT
Source organism: Deltaproteobacteria bacterium (assembly GCA_003647385.1). Lineage (GTDB taxonomy): Bacteria > Desulfobacterota > Desulfobacteria > Desulfobacterales > Desulfobacteraceae > Desulfobacula. The sequence goes on along the minus strand of QMMT01000330.1, from coordinate 3,848 downwards.
GATCGTGCAAACAGGTGGTTCATTCGCATGGTTTGTCGGGGGTGCCTATATTATTGGGGTTGCATTTCGTCTCATTCGGTTTGTCGCGACGGATAAAAACCGGACCGATCTGCCTGAAGGTATATTCAACGGACTTCCAAGTCCTGCAGGAGCGTTGATCGTTCTTGGTGCCTCTCTTATCTCTACACCCGGCATATTGTGGGGACTGACCGGTATCTCTGTCGGCTTAATGGTGAGTCATATTCGTTTTGCCCATTTTGGACGGGTGATTCTCAAGCAGATTCCTAAACCACTCTTTTTTCTGATCAGTGCATCCATTATCATTACACTTTCTTTTATTTTTAAAACAAAAAATGTTCAAATGTTTGGATATTTGATCCTGAGTTCTGTTATAGTCTATATGGTTGTAGGCAGGAAGTGGACACACTAATCGTGATTTGTCTTTGAGATATTTTTACCTTTCTCCATGATGCTTGATGAGTTGTTTACTCATTATGCAATATTCGATATATTAAAGTATGTTTTTTTTTGATTCACACTGTCATATGCATGATCCAAGGATATTGTCTGATATTTCATGGATAGAGGATCGTGCAAGGATGGCAAATATTAACTATATGGTCTCCTGTGCTACCATGGAGAAAAATTTTGAATTAACGGCTCAGCTCTCAAAAGATTTTGATTCCATTCTTCCCTGTTTCGGGATTCATCCCTGGTTTGTGGAAAAAAGATCCAAACATTGGAAAGAACGGCTGGAAAATTTTCTTTTGGCCTATCCATCGGGCATTGGTGAGACCGGGCTTGATTTTACAGATAAGACCTGCAACCGGGATGCGCAGATTAAAGTGTTTGAACATCATATTGTGCTGGCAAGGGAACTAAATCGCCCCATTAATATCCACATCCGGAAAGCCTGGGATACTTTTATTCATATCTTAAAAAAAATGGGAAAATTTAAGGTTCCCGGATTAATACATTCTTATTCCGGATCAGCAGACATGATACCAACGTTTGAAAAATACGGTCTTTATCTTTCTTTTTCAGGATCAGTGACAAATCCAAAAGCTAAAAAAGTGGTGGCTGCTTTGAAAACCGTGTCTGAAAACCGGTATGTCCTGGAAACAGATACACCGGATATTTATCCATATCTGCCGGAATCAAGCACTTTTGAGCTCAATGAACCCAGAAATTTACCGGCCATTGCACAGATTGCCTCAAACAGGATTGGCATGGGGTTTGAAGAATTCTCAAAACATGCCTATGATAACAGTTTAGCCGTATTCCATTCTATTCTGAAGAGAAAAAAGGACAGGCAATGAACCAATTAATGGATCAGTTTGCAAGAACAGAGCAGCTTCTCGGGGCAGAATCCATGGCCAAGATAAAGAGCGCAACAGTGGCCGTGTTTGGCCTGGGTGCTGTAGGATCTTTTGCAATTGAAGCCATTGCCCGTGCAGGCGTTGGGAATTTGCATCTTATTGATTTTGATACGGTGGATATATCAAATATCAACCGGCAGCTGTTTGCGCTGCATTCTACCATTGGCAGGGAAAAAGCCAACATTGCCTGCGAACGGGTTAAAGATATTAACCCGCAATGTGATGTAAAAGTCCAGAGTTCATTTGTTAATGCTCAGAGTCTTGAAGATCTTTTATCAGAGGATATTGATGTGGTAGTGGATGCCATAGACGGCCTGAATTCAAAAATAAACCTGATTGTCGGAGCAAGACAATTGAACCTATCTGTGGTTTCCAGTATGGGCGCCGGAGGAAGAACTGATATCTCCATGATAAAAACAGGGGATATCAGTGAGACTTGCGTCTGTCCTCTGGCAAGAGTCGTCAGACAACGGCTTCACAGGAGAGGCCTTTATAAAGGAGTAAGGGCTGTTTATTCCATTGAAAAACCTTTAAACAAACAGCCCTATAAATCTCGAGATGCCTTGGATGCGCTGCCGGGTCATGGCCGATCAAGGCCCCCGATTGGAACGGTATCATGGGTGCCGGGTGTTTTTGGCCTCACCATTGCAAGCGAGGTGATAGATATTATTACCCGGATTTATTGACCTCTTCATCCCTGAGTACCCTTCTCAAGACTTTACCGATATTTGATAAAGGAATTTCATCCCTGAATTCAATAAATTTTGGTCGTTTATAACCGGCCATATTATCTTTGCAGAATTCGGTTATCTCTTCTTTTGTGGCAGATTGTCCCTCTTTGAACTTAATAAAGGCTTTTACTTTTTCTCCGCTTTTTTCATCAGGGATTCCTACAACGGCCACTAACTCAACCTTTGGGTTGGTGTAAAGGATATCTTCCACCTCCCTGGGATATACATTGAAACCACCGACAATGATCATGTCTTTTTTTCGATCCGTTATGGCAATATAGCCATCCGTATCAATGTTGCCGATATCTCCTGTCAGAAAATACCGCTTGCCGTTAATCTGTCTGAAAACTTCGTCATTGGCATCCGGCCTTTTCCAATATCCTTTCATGACCTGGGGACCACAAATAGCAATCTCTCCGTCTTCCCCCTGGGGAAGTTCGTTTGTGCCCTCTTCCAAATCCACAATTTTTACATCTGTTCCAGGAAGTGGAAAGCCGATGGAACCTATTTTTCTGGTTTCTTTAAATGAGGGGTTTATGCAGGCAGCAGGTGCGGTTTCTGTAAGTCCATATGCCTCGAAAATAATAGAACCGGTTTTTTCTTCAAATTGCCTGCACACTTCGGGAGGCAGGGGAGCACCGCCTGAAAGACACCCCATAATTGAGGATATGTCATATTTTTCCAAATTCGGATGGTTAGTAAAGGCAACAAATATCGTTGGAACGGCAGTGATAAAAGTAGGTCTGTATTTTTGTACTGCTTCCAGAACTCCGGTAAAAGGTGGATTGCCCGCCCGTGGATCCGGGATGCATATCAGTCTGCTGCCTATCTTTGCTCCTAAAAGAAGCGCACTTGTTATACCAAAACTGTGATACCAGGGTAAAACGCCGAGAAATGTATGATACCCGCCACACCTCAATTTTTCAGCCTCACCCCCTTCTTCATGGATCAGCCTGAAATATTCTTCACAGGCTTCAAGATCATAGGTAAAATTGGTATGGCTCAGTTCAGCCCCTTTGGGAACACCGGTTGTACCGCCGGTATAAAGCATGACGGCTGTATCCTCTTCAGGATTGATATCAATGGAAGGCGGATTTGGGCTTGCAGAGGCAACAATGTCGTCAAACATAAGATGTCCGGGTTCATGTTTGTCTGCTTTGGGGATTTTACCTAAAAGTCCGCCAATGAATCCTTTTAGTTTCGGAAGATAGGATTTGATATTGCAGATAATAACGGTTTCAATCTGGGTATCCTTTATTGCCTTAACCGTGTTTGGATAAAGCAGGGGGTGATCCATACAAAAGACCATTTTTGATTCAGAATCTTTGAGCTGGTAGTTCAGTTCTGTCGGCGTGTAGGAGGGATTGCAGTTTACAGCCACCGCACCGGATTTAAGGATACCAAAAAGAACTTCAGGAAAGTGGGGTATGTTGGGAAGAAAAATAGCAACTTTATCTCCCTTTTTAATGCCTTTGCCCGCAAGAAAATTTGCAATTCTGTCCGCAGTATTCTTGACCTGGGCATAGGTTCTGAAAGCACCGTTAAAAATGGTATAAACATTATCAGGATACTTTTCAGCCGTGTTATCAAGGATTTGAGGCATAGGGTAGTGGTAATTGGTTATGTCGTGTGCCACGCCTTCAGGCCAAAAAGGGGTTTTCCATACTTGGTCAGCCATCTTTGTTTCTCCTTTTTTTAAGGTGTCCTGACAGGGATAAGTCATGTCCTGTCTTAAACT
>QMMT01000329.1 GCA_003647385.1 Deltaproteobacteria bacterium | reverse complement strand
TCCATAAGAAAAATCTTAAAAAAAGAGATCTGCTGTTTCAGGAGAAAAAAGGGTCTAAAAAATATGAAACCATTTCCAGGGAGATATTTGACAATACGGAAATCATATTCGAGGAATTAAAAAAGTGGCGGTTTGAATCTAATGTTATTGATAATATAGAAAAAAGCATTAGAAATACTATTGTATGGTTTAATAAAGTTGATGAATTGTTTGCAAACTGTGCCAGAACGTTTAAGGTCAAAGCCAAAACAATGCTCGATCAGGCCTCTGATGAAAATACTTTTGTACTATGGACAACATCCAGGTCGAGTATTAAAGAGAAAAGAGCTAAGGTTTTATATCAGGATATTTGTTCGATCTTAACCCAGGTCGCTTTGAGAAAGAATGAAATCAAAGGGGACTCCATATTTTTAAATCTGATTACTAAGTGTATCGATAAAGGGCGTAGAGATGCCGAATTTGCAAAAAGAGAACTGGTAAGAGCAAATTTAAGACTTGTGGTCAGTATTGCAAAAAAATATACCAACAGAGGGTTGCAGTTTCTTGATTTGATCCAGGAAGGTAATATTGGTTTAATGAAGGCAGTGGATAAATTTGAATACAGAAGAGGATATAAATTTTCTACTTATGCCACCTGGTGGATCAGGCAGGCCATCACACGGGCGATCGCCGACCAGGCCCGAACCATCAGAATACCCGTGCATATGATTGAAACTATCAACAAGCTTATTCGGACATCAAGATATCTTGTGCAGGAAATGGGGAAGGAACCGTCACCGGAAGAAATTGCAGAAAAGATGGAAATTCCCATTGAAAAAGTTCGGAGGGTTTTAAAAATTGCTAAAGAACCTATCTCTCTTGAAACACCGATTGGGGAAGAAGAAGACAGTCATCTTGGTGATTTTATTGAAGATAAAAAATTTTCCATTCCTTCCGATGCCGCCATTGACTTCAGCCTGGCAGAACAGACCCGGAAAATTCTTGCCACTTTGACACCCCGGGAGGAAAAAGTTCTTCGCATGCGGTTTGGCATGGGGGAAAAATCAAACCATACATTAGAAGAGGTCGGAAGGGATTTTACAGTGACATGAGAGCGTATCCGACAGATTGAGGCCAAGGCCTTAAGAAAGCTGAGACATCCGACAAGAAGTAAGAAACTTAAGACCTTTATTGAAAATTAAATTGGTTGAGAATTAAATCTTGACACAAAATTTGGTTTTATATATATAATGCAAGTTTGTGTGAACAAAAGGGCCCATAGCTCAGTTTGGCAGAGCCACCGGCTCATAACCGGTCGGTCCCTGGTTCGAATCCAGGTGGGCCCACCAAATCAAATAGATTGAAGGCATGTTTTATGAAAGGTACGTGGAATAAAAAAGGATACTCAATTTATATATGAATGTGTCTTGTGAATATCAATTGGATATACAACATCAAAAGCGTGGTAAAAACCCACGCTTTTTTTATTTCCAGGTGCATGGATCATGGTGAAAACAAAGGATATATTAAAATTGCTGAATGCAATAGCGCCTTTTGATATTGCGGAAGACTGGGATAATTCAGGACTTCAGGCGGGGAACCTGAACTGGGAAGTAAAGAAAATAATCATTGGGCTTGATGTTTCCTTAGAGTTGATGAATGCGGCAAAAAAAGGTAATTGTGATCTTGTACTGACCCACCACCCCTTAATGATCCAACCTGAAAAGTCTATTGATTTCAATCGAATGCCGGGAAGTGCCATTAAAATTGCTGCAAGGCAAAAAATCAGTATAATTTCTGTTCACACGAATTTAGATAAAGCCAATGATGGTTTAAATGATTATTTTTCAGCAAAAATTGGTGTGAAAAAAACAAAAGTTTTCTTAGATGACACTATCGGGATGGGCAGAATTGGAACCCTTGAATCCCAAGCGTCACTTAGACAAGTTGTTCTTCAAATAAAAGAAAAGCTTAATTTGAGCCATCTGCGCGTTACCGGAAAGATGGATTTGCCGATAACTAAAGTTGCCATATGTACCGGCAGCGGCGGTTCTCTGCTTGATGAATTTTTAAAATCCACGGCAGATGTATATATCACCGGAGATATAAAATATCATGAAGCAAGACGTGTTGAAGAAGCCTCTAAGGCGCTTATAGATGTAGGACACTTTGGCTCTGAACATATGGCGGTTGACTTGCTTTTTGACAGATTAAATCAGGCAATTTTGGATGCCGGGTTCACTATAGAGATTGATCGTTTTAAAAAAGAAAAAGATCCATTTACCATAGTTTAAGGATAAGATTATGAAAGATATTTCTAAAAAGGATATAGAAACCCTGGTCAAACTTCAGGAAGCTGAAACTCAGATTGTCAGGCTTAAAGCTGTCCTGGAAAAAGTTGAAAAGAAAAAAGTAAAATTAAGTGGTCAGCTAAAGCAGTTTGAAAATGCCTTGGAAAAAAATAAAGAGAATAAATTAAAAGCCGTGGCAGCTTGTCGAGATATTGAGATGGAAATTCAAATTATTGATGACCGTATTATTAAAAGCAATGAAAAACTAAGGATGGTAAAGACCAATAAGGAATATCAACTTTTTTTAAGAGAAGTGGATGACAATAAAAAACGAAAAGATGCTCTGGAAACGGAACTGCTTGAATATTTTGATGAAAATGAAAAACAAGAAGAAATCGTTGAGGAAAGTGAAAAAGAGTATCTTCTTTTGAAAGATAAAATTGAAACCGAACAAAAAGATATTGAAAAACAATCAAAAGACGATAGAGAGCTCCTTGATGAATATCTTAACCGTCAGAAAGATATCGGTAAAGCTTTGGATCCGTCATTGATGAACCGGTTTGCAAAAATTTCAAAAATGAACGAAGGACTTGCCGTAGTAAATGTGAGTAACGAAGTGTGTCTGGGGTGTTTTATGAATATTCCGCCTCAATTATATATTGAAGTACAGCGGGGTAATTCATTGATTTCATGCCCTCAATGCAGTAGAATCCTTTATTATATTAAGTCTTAAAAATCGGTCTGACCAGGCAAAACGATCGCTGGGATTAAAATCCTGGAGGAAAGTCCGAACACCGCAGGACAGGACGCTCCATAACGTGGAGTCACGGTGACGTGAAGGAAAGTGCAACAGAGAGTAGACCGCCGGGGATTGGTATCATTCCAGTCCCGGTAAGGGTGAAACGGTGCGGTAAGAGCGCACCAGTTTTCCAGGTGACTGGAAAAGCTTGGTAAACCCCGTCCGGTGCAAGACCAAATAGGGAAACGCTTAAGGGTTGTCCGCCCCATGTTTTCGGGTAGGTCGCAAGAGGTGTGCGGCAACGTACATCCTGAGATGAATGATCGTTGACCTGTTTTACGGTAACGAGAACAGGTAACAGAATTCGGCTTATCAACTGGTCAGGCCGATTTTTTTATTTTTAATGCTGGGTGAATAATGATGAGTTTTTTTTGTGACATTTCATTTAAAGAAAAAGCCAATATTTTTTCTTTTGAATATCTAAAATGTATTCTGTTTGTTGTTGAAGTTAAAGATAATGATTATATCTTTACAAAAAAATTATATTCTAAGCTTATCACAACCTCGCACATCCTTGAAGATTTTTTAGATTTTCACGGAGCCAAAAAGAATAAAGAATGGGTGTTTTATCGTGAATTGTCTGCAACAATGCGGCATCTTGCATTGGCCTGCTATTCCCAGAGACATATTCTTAATCGATTTAAATTTTATTCTTTTGAAGAAAATCGCTATGAGACGTTTAAGCTTGAAGCATTTGACACACTTAAAATATTACAGGGTTCTTTAAAGCTTGCCGCACCCATAATTTTAAAAGAAGCCCGCCGTCTGAATATCAATGTACCTGGTAAGGGATATGATTTAGGGTATTTCCCCGGTATTTCAGCGGTGCAGCAGCTTGATCACAATATTGA
>QMMT01000328.1 GCA_003647385.1 Deltaproteobacteria bacterium | reverse complement strand
CCCATAACACAGAAAAACGATCTTCTTTCAACAAAAGATTTTTTATGTGTTGATAATAAAGAAATTGTTGATGTCTGTCTGACTTCTGCGACATCAGGATCTGTGCCGACCCTTATTTCGCTGACTTCCAGTGATCTTTCAAGACTGGCATATAATGAAGAACTCGCCTTTGCCATGACAGGGATAAATGACAATGATACATTGCTCATCTGTGCAGCTATAGACAGATGTTTCATGGCTGGAATTGCCTATTTTCTGGGCGGCATAAAATTAAAGGCAAGAGTATTGCGCAGTGGGTCTGGAAGTCCCTCTCAGCACTGGGAACTGATCAAACTTGCCGATGCGACTGTCATCGTCGGGGTGCCGTCTCTGATGTATAAAATAGGACAGCATGCCCTTGCCTGCAATGAACAACCCGCAGCAACCCAAATTAAAAAACTGATTGCCATAGGAGAGCCTATCAGAGACGAGAATTTAAATCTCCTTCCCATTGCCGGTGAGTTAGAAAAAATGTGGGGCGCCAGGATATATTCCACGTATGCCTCAAGTGAAATCGCAACAACCTTTTGTGAATGTTCAGCCAGAAGGGGGGGACATTTAAGACCGGAATTGAATATTACAGAAATCCTTGATAATGACGGGAACTCTGTCAAAGACGGAGAAAAAGGCGAGGTTGTCGTTACTCCGTTAGGGATAACAGGAATGCCTTTGATACGGTTTGAAACAGGAGATATCTCATACCTGATGAACGAAAAATGCTCTTGTGGACGAACCACCAAAAGGATTGCACCCATCATTGGCAGGAAAAACCAGATGCTGAAATACAAAGGGACCACAGTTTTCCCAAATGCCATCCTTTCCTGCCTTGAAGGAGATCAAAGATTTCACAACGGCTATATTGAGGCCAGAAAAAACAATGATGGAACTGACCGCATCCTACTCTATGCAGCCCTTTGTGACAAAAATTCAGATGAAAATCATGATGAAAACTGGATCAGTGAGATATTAAGAGCAAAGGTTCGGGTTGTCCCGGAAATCAGAATTACCGACAGGGAAAAAGTGGATAAAAAAGTGTATCAGTTTGATAAAAAACGAAAAAGGATGACTTTTTTTGATTTACGATAATAAATGACTGCAAAACAATCTAAAATACTCATTATAATACCCTTATATAATCATGGAAAGACCGTTCTGGATGTTATAGAACGTTGCAAAAAAATCCATAAGGATATTCTTGTTATTGATGATGGATCCACTGATTTAAAAAAAAATCATTTTAAAAATATCAATATTAAATTGATTCGCCATGACCGCAATTTGGGAAAAGGTGCGGCAATCATAACAGCTGCCAGAGAGGCTTCAAAACTGGGAATGACTCATATAGTAACAATAGACGCTGATCTTCAGCACAACCCTGAAGAATTCATATTATTTAAAGAGGCCATCTTAAACTCTCCTGAAACTTTGTATGTAGGAAAAAGGGATTTTTCATCTTCGGCCATTCCCGGTGCATCAAAATTCGGCAGGAGTTTTTCCAATTTCTGGTTCAGAATTCAGACTGGTCACTCCATAAGCGATGCCCAGTCCGGGTTCAGGGCATATCCCATATTTGTACTTGAGAACCTGACCCTATCTGAACAACATTATTCTTTTGAAGTTGAAGTACTTGTCAAGGCTGCCTGGGCAGGCGTTACAATTAAGGATATTGATATATCCGTCCATTATCCACCTCCCGAAAAACGAATCTCCCATTTCAAGCTTTTTTGGGACAATATGAGGCTGACACACTTAAATACAAAGCTTACCCTCAGATCCTTTTTACCGATACCCCATAAAAAAATTATAAACAAAAACACTCAAAAATTTACAATCTTTAAACCCTTAAAATCCATACGGATTTTCCTTGCCAATAATTTATCCCCGTGTCACATAGCCATATCCGGCGCAATGGGCATTTTCCTGGGTACATTACCTTTGATTGCCCTTCATACCCTTGTCATTTTACTGGTTGCAGGATTTTTCAAGTTCAATAAAATAGTTGCGGTTGGCGCAAGCCAGCTATGCATGCCCCCGGTGGTTCCGGCACTTTGTATTGAAACAGGATATTTTTTAACCCATGACAATACATTTTTAACGGATATTTCATTTGAAACCATCGGGAATCAAGGTCTGGAAAGATTATTTGAATGGTTTTTAGGATCATTGATCATTGCACCTGTTTTAAGTTTTTTATCGTTTATCACACTTTTTTTGATTGCAACTGCCATATCAATTTTAAATAAAACCAATGACGAATACTAATATCAAATGGACTAGTAAAAGCATCGGATCAAGATTTGGCCATAATTTTTTCTATTTTATGGTGAAGCGCGGAGGCCGGAGACTGGCTTATTTTTTCTTATATTTTATTGTATTTTATTACTCCTTTTTTTCCCCATCAATAAAGAAAAAAACCGATCCATACATGTCAAAAAGATTTCCGGATTCAGGATTCATTAAAAGAATATCCGAGAGATACCTGCTAATCCTGAATTTAGGGAAAACACTTATAGACAGAGCAGTCCTTGGTATATCCGGTCCGGAATCTATCCAAATCTCTTTTAATAATCCAAATGATCTGTCAAAAATCAAATCATTGGATACAGGTTTTATTATACTGATGTCCCATGTAGGATCTTGGCAGTTAGTCATGTCCGCACTTTCAGGACTTAAAAAACCGGTAAATCTTTTAATGCTCAGAAATGATCTGGATATTGACAAGCATTATTTTGAACATGGCACTACAGAAAATATCTTTAAAATAATTGACCCGGACCAATTCCTTGGCGGTTCCATTGAAATGCTTAATGTTCTTAAAAATGATGAAATCCTATGTGTTATGGGAGATAGAGTCTTTAAGGATAAAGAGCTTTCTGTCGAAGTCAATTTTCTTGGCAAAGATGCCTTGTTTCCTCTTAGTGCATATAAAATAGCTTCAATTGCACAGAAACCCGTTGTCATCCTCTATTCTCACAAATCCGGCCCGGACAGTTATAAATTAGACCTTCCCAATATCATCGATATTCCTGTAAAGCTTGGGAAAAAAAAAGAAAATTACAAGCCATATGTACAGGAATTTGTAACATCTCTGGAATTATTTGTACAAGAGTATCCATATCAGTTTTTTAATTTTTATGATATGTGGGAACCTGATCAGGATTAATGAAAAGCTGTTCAGCATAAAGGATGGAAACTTAAATTGAGGGAACCTGCTGATAAGAATATCAGGGTGAGTGTGACAGGGACCGGCTGTATCAGTGCCCTGGGTCTCAACATTGACGAATGTATGAACAATATGTTTGCCAATGTAAGAAACACAACATTTCCCAACCGTTTTTCAACAAACCACCCAATCAAATATCCTGTTTTCCAAATCCCTGATCGATTCAATTCACTGGTGCCCCCAAAGAACAAAGACCTGACATTAACCGCACAACTTGGATTAGCCGCCGTATACCAGGCTCTGGAGGATGCCGGGATAGATCCGTACGATCTTAAAAACCGGCGTGTTGGTGTCTGCATGGGTACAACAGTTGGCTGTACATTGAACAATGATCAATTTTATATCGACTACAAACAGGGTAAGGCTCCCGGCATGGACCCTGTAAAACGGTTTTTAAACAGCAATCCTGCGGCATCTATTGCCAGAGAATTTAACCTTCAAGGACCTGTCCAGTCTGTTGTAAATGCCTGTGCGTCAGGAACCGATGCCATTGGTATCGGGGCTTTGTGGATAAAATCAGGCCTGTGTGATCTTGTCATCGCAGGCGGCACGGATGAACTTTGCAAGGTAACCTATAACGGATTCATTTCCCTGATGATAACCGACCATAATCCATGCAAGCCGTTTGATCAAAAACGAAACGGGCTAAACCTTGGTGAGGGGT
>QMMT01000327.1 GCA_003647385.1 Deltaproteobacteria bacterium | reverse complement strand
GTACTGCCGCTTTTTTTTTGTTTCGCATGAATGGCGATACGTTTGCAGAAGCAGTTTCATATGCCATTATCACGGTTTTTATGCTGTTATCATTTATCCGCCAGATATCTTTTATTATCGGTAGCCCCATCATCTCCATATGCATGGAAGCCTTTTTTCTTATTTTCTCAATTATTCTGATTTACAGGTATCGCTCCTATGTTTCCAGTATATTTATTACATTAAGAAACTTTAGATCTTCAAATTCCATATCTTTTATTTTTTTGGTTTTGTGCTTTTTGTACATGGTGATCCATACTTTTCTGCATGTTCCAAAAGAATTTTTTAATGAATTTTACAGGTTAAGTGTTTATGAAAAAAGTGGTTTTTTCCAGCTTGCGACAGCATCTGATTTCCCAGCATTTTTACCAATTAATCACCTTGTTCTATTTGAACCATACCTGCGATTCAGCGCAGGTTCCGGTGAGGGTATTCTCTGCTTTTTAGCCTATCTTTCCATTGGTTTTTCCACATATGCCCTTGCCAGGCGTTATTCATGGCAGCCCACGGCATTTACTGTCGCTATTCTGGTCATGTCCATTCCCAGGCTTGTTGTACAGGCGATGCATCCAGGGACGCAGGTCATATCTGTTGCAGTGGCGTTATTTTGTATTCTTGCCATGTATAGAACAGTAGAACTGCCAAACCTTACAGATCTTGTTTTATTGGTTTTAGGACTCTTTTTCTGCATATCTGAAAATATTTCCAGCATGATCTATGCACCGATTCTTTTTGTTCTGTCATGGGTGGTTCTTTCCAGAAGACATGGTATTATCGCATGGAAAAGTATTTTGACAAAAAATGCCTGGGCCTTTATTTTTGTTATACCGACTGTGATTTTTTCACAATCCTGGCTTTTTTTGACGAATCATTTTTATAAAGATTCCTGGTCCGGGGCATTTTCAACTATTTTTTTCAATACTGATGGAATACAGGGAGCACTGGCAAATTTTATACGGTATTTGCTTGAAAGTTTTTATTTTACAGCACCACTGGACCTGTTTTTTGAAAAGGTTTTTAATTGGAGCATGGCACAACCGTTACAGTCTCTTTATGATTTTTTTGTAAGATCATTTCTTGGTGAAAACGGAGCTGCTCAGGCATTTGATTTAACATGGATGACAGATAAGATGTTTTCATTCGGGCCGGTTGCATTTTTTCTGGTGCTTCCAGCCCTTTTTTATGCCATGTTAAAAGGCCCACGCAGGCTCAAATCTGTTGCCATTGCATTTATCAGTTATTTTTACCTGGTATCTTTGATTTTTGCCTGGACACCGGGCACGGCAGAATTGTTTGAAGTTTTTTATGTTAGTGCAGGATTCAGTATGGCCTTTTTTTTCCCGCCCTGGCGATTTACAAAAAAAATTAAAAAAAATGTTCAGATCGCTGGATGTTTTCTGTTGTTTATTACGCTTTTGACAGCTTCGTAAGCTTTAAAATAAAAATAGTTTTATCCAAATTTTTTTGATACCGTATCAAAAAGATAATAAAATATGAGCAATGGGATAATCCTTGTCACCATCCTGGTGGCAATGGTTGACGGTCAGATCCCTTTCATGCAAAAAATCTGGTAAAATATTCCTCCGACACAGAGATAGGCCAACCCTTTGAACATCAGCCAAAACAGTCTGTCCTTGTCCATTACTAAGCCCCTCCTTAAACATACTATACCCTATACCCATATTTTTCCATAAACCCTTAAAGAAAATAGGCTGAAAGAATGCTATTTTACAGCATATGCTTTGTCATGAGGGCCTATCGTCAAAAAAATAATGGTTTTATCCAGCAGGTCTTCACAAAAGCAATACTCGCAACTTTGAATATTACGGCATTCTTCACAGATAACAAAGATAATACGAAAGTTCCTGTCAATCCTGATACTGCGACAGCCGGTCAGATTGAGTTTTCCTTTGTGGTCACTTAAAAACTCGGTGCTGTGGTATGGGTCTTCCAAAAGTCTGTTTATCTTGACTTTGGCAATTTTTTTTATTGATGAATATTTACACAGATTTTTAACGAACAAATCCTCATATACAGCTTGGTATTCATTCACTCCATACCTCATCATGTGAATGTAATTTTACACGGCCATTGGCCTTTCGTTGCAGGATATCTTCCATATCTTCATAAAGCGGCATATCCGGATCAAGATAGAAGGTGCCGGATTCTACTTTTACCAACCTTGTTAGTTCTTCACGTATGATCCGTCGGATTAACGGTTCAAGGATCTGACTGATTTCTTCAGCCCGTCCTGGATCTTGATAGGTCTGGTTCATTTTTTTCTCCCTTTTAAGCGTGGGCATTATTTTGATTTAAAAGATTAAGCATCTGTTTCTGTGTTAGCATAGTGTGCGATCATTTTCGTTTTATTCTTAATTTGACCAATTTATTATGAAATTTCATTTGCTGCCCGCCTTTTATTTGAAGAACGCGGATTATACTCACTCTAAATATAGTCTTCATGATAATATTTTTCAATAAATTTGTTTCTATGCATAATTTTATTCAAGTAATGCATACTGGCCTACAGCGAACATTCGCTTTTCAACCGGGAATGCCTGTGCAGGTGATTTTAATATTGATAACGACATTGATGGAGATGACTTATCAGATTTTGTACAGCAGCTTTCAGCAGGAACTGCCGAAATATCAATTGAGGAATTTGCCGCTGGATTCGGGATCTAAAAAGATATTTAGAATGCCAGTGCTTTTTGGATCACTTCTTCAAGGGCCTGGTTGACAAATTGTTCCAGTTTTTCAGGACTAAAGGTGAATTCCGTTCTTTCAAGGGTTAAAGAGACAGGGATAGTTTTTAAGGCGTTTTTATCAGCAATACCCAGGTATAAGGTCAGGTCAATATCAAGGATCATGTCTGTTGTGGCCCCTTTTTTCTTTGCACGGCATTCAAATTGATTAATCGTTCCTGCCACAATCTGTTTAAATCCTTTGGATGCCTTTATCACACCATCAGGTGTCAGATCCCATGGTCCAACAGGTGCAGTTGAGAGCCCATTTTTTTCAAAATAGATTGTAACCGCTTTTTTTAACGTGTCGGCAAGATTCAGGCCTTTGACTAAGTATGTCTCCTGGCTGTTATCAAGCAATATCCTGTAGCCAATGTACCCTTGACTCACATCTGCCCGGTTGTCCTGGAAAGGTGCTATGCCGATTCTACCGGTTTGTGTTTTTTCATGACTGGCAAGATAGTTGATGTGAATAAATTTCTGACCAGGGGTCGCACATCCCCAGAAAAGGATTAAAATAAATCCAAAAAAAATAAGTGACATATTTTTCATGAAAAATGCTCCTTAAAATTAAATCAGTTCAGTTTAATATTATCAATTTTTACAGCATTCAGATACTCTTTTACCGCTCCCAGGGTCAGGGTAAACATTTTAGTGCCGACTAAAACGGCAATGGGTTCATTATCGCACTTACAGATATTGGCAAAAGCCGGTCCCATTATACTGGCAGGATTTTGGGCCTCATCCGGATTGTCCTGCATTGTTTTAAGATAGGTGTTCAGTCGTTCCTTTATGATTTCAAAATAATCAATGTTTTTACCGGTGGTGGTCTGGGTAAGTGTCGAGATATTTTGAGATATTTGTCTTATTGATTCCCAGAATATTTGGGTTAAAGGTTTTTTGTTCTTATCTGTGGCCGGCATGAAAAAGGAGATGGCCCAGCCAACGCTGAGAATTTTTAAAATTTGAAGCTCATATTCAATGATCGTCAGATTCAATGTGCCGTTTTCCGGCAGGGTGGCTAAAAGTTCTTTAAGATCAGTCCTGTCAACGGCAAAAGTGGCCAGGTTCTGGGCCAGTTGTTGTACCGTAAGGTTTTCTTTCTTTTTTTGTCCCATAATTCTTCCGCTTAAATGATCGCCAATTTTGTATGTGGATAATGAAAAAG
>QMMT01000326.1 GCA_003647385.1 Deltaproteobacteria bacterium | reverse complement strand
GAAATGAATCTGTCGCAAGTCTTCCAATTTATTTTTCTGCTCTTTAACCAACTTTTTTTCAAGTTTCTGGAACACAGCATTTCGCTGCCCGGCATCTTCAAATTTAATCTGAAAGTTGGAAGGGTCGGCATTTAATTCACTCAACCGCATATGTTGGATGCTTGTCCATGAAAATTTCAAAACATAGCCGCCTTAAGTGCCATGGTTGCAGTCCCAAGCTGGAGCGTATCATGTAAAATCTGGCTTCCTAATTTTTTAACGGCTCTGTCTGTTACTCCCAAAGGAACTCCGGGAGCAGTTATAATTGTTTTTTGAGAAATATCATCAATATCAATAATATCTTTAGCAGTGCTGGCTTCAATAATATATCGGTACTTGCCAACACTATCTTTCAGGGAAGATTCTATCATTAATCGCTTTTTATACAGTTTCAATAGATCTAAAGAAAATGCCCTGGTTTTTTCAACATACGGATCATAAACCGAAACATTGGCTCCAAAATCCATCAGCGTCTGAATTGCTGCCTGGCCAACAGGTCCACATCCTGTCACCAGTACGTTTTTATCTTTCAGCCCTTCGGCCATGAGATCAAGTGCAGACGCAAAAGCATTTCCGGTTGCCCACCCATTATCAACTATTTTCATTTGCCTCAACTGCAGGGCAATATAACGGTTATCATCAGCCATCATGATAATATCAGCTGATTTTTCATATGCTTCTGCAAGGCCGGAAGCATCTGTCTCATGGGTTACAAAGGATAAAAATCCAAGATGGGCAACGATCTCTTTAACGGTTAGACAAAAGTTGCTTATGATGCCCAGTCCAGAGGTAAAAGGAATCACTGCAATGGTTAGCTTAGGAACGATTCTGGAAGCCTTATTTTTGTCTGCACGAATGCCATGACAGGCAACCCCGAAAAGATTTTTACCGGTCTTACGTTCCAACACTGCATCAAATTGCGCAAGACAGGGTATAATCCCGGCGATATCACTGGTTTTTAATCGTGTCACAATCCACCTCTTCTATATATTTGCAGTATATTTTATTCTCAAAAGAAAACAAACCAATTTTTATAACGATTGTCTCTTTTTTATCCAGTCTTGATACGCTGCAATTGTGGCGGATTTAAGATTACAACTCTTTAAAATTTTTTCTACACTTTTCTTTGATCGTCTCGACGCTTCAATATCAAGGGAATGGTTGGCAACCCCTGCAAGGCCGTTTTCAGGAGGAACAATGGAGGTCACTACATTGGCGCCGGCTGTAAGTCTTGCTTTTAAACCGTCAAGTCCGTCAACATCCAGGGAAGCCGGTATCAAAACATTCCCAAGCACCAGCCGCATAACGGCAATGATGATCTGCTCCTTTAAGGTGTCCTGCCGCTCAGTATCTGCCATGGGGGTGTCTTTCCGGGGAACAAAGGTCATGACTCTTGCCTGATCCACACAAAAGTCTCTCATCCATATTATGGATTCGGCCAGATCATCCAGTGTTTCCCCTACTCCTGTGAGAATACCTTCTTCAATGAGCATCCCAAGGTTTTTAGCCAGCCTTTTTTTAGCCAGCCTTTTTTTAAACCCCTGCCCCGGGCGCAGGTTTTTATAAAGGGATTCATTGTGGGTTTCCTGGTAACAGGCATACCAGGTGACCCCGACCTTAGCCAGGTCTTTGAGAATTTCGTCGGGCAGCGTCCCCGGAGAAACCATCACGGGAAGTCCGGTCTTCTCCTGAACTTTTTTGATCATACCGACCACTTGTTCAAAACCAAATTCACTTGAAGAGTAAAGTTCCGGATCCTCTCCCATGGTTAAATCAATGAGATGCACACCGGCATCTGCCATTTCCCCGGCTGTCGTCAGGATTTGAGCTTTGTTTATCCGATACCGGGGGAGTATTTTATTTGAATTCCTATACTGGCAGAATCTACAGTTATTACGGCAATACGTAGAAAAATACAGAAAACCGTACAAAAAAATCTTGTTTCCAAAATATCTATTCCGGACATTTTGAGCTGCCTCAAAAAGCAGATAAACGTCTTTGGGATCAGAAAGCCCGAGAAGATATGTTATCTCTTTTTTTTCTACAGGATGAGTATTTTGCAGACGATTTAAGATTTCAGTCAGTTTTAAATCAGCCAACGGCATATTTTTTTTCTTAAAGGCTTGTGACACAGCTTATCAAAGTATCCTGCATTGCATTAAGTTCACTGTTTTCCCTTTTCCCCTGTTTGTTGATCGTAAGGATCTTTTGTTTTTATCAACATAGACCCCTGGTGCCGCTTAAACAGGGTTGAAGAATATTTTTCAAGTTTCCAGTCCGGGACTCGGCACCTGGGGCACACCTTGACAAACCATTTATTTCTCAACCAGCGTCCGGCCCGACTGTTCAAAGAATTGTTAATAAGAAATTCTTTGTTGCAATGGGTTGTAAGCCTGGCAGTGTCTCCCATGATGTCTATTGACCGAATTCCATGGAGCTGTCCTGTGCGGGATGGCCACAGCTTAATTTTATCGATCAGGTTAAAAATCCTTACTCTTTTTCGATAATATCGTTTTTTTTCAGATTTTATTTTTTTCTCTTCTGTTTCCATAAATAATTTAATTATTTTTTTTTAAAATGGCGGAGAGCCCGGGAGTCGCACCCGGCTGCATGGATTTAGAGTCCATGTGATCCCATCCGATCCACCCTCCACTAACTTAATTATCTTAAAAATCCATAAGAATTTGATCCATTTTTTTCAATTACCCCATCCGACAAAAATACAGGTACATGGTTCTTCATAGTAAAACAAGTTTTTTCTGCAGCAATTTTACGCTGAAAAAACACCATACACACTATATAGGGGTGCCGGTAATTTATCTGGACTGGGCACTAAGAATGCCAGTGAATGGCATAAAATCAAACATAGTTCTAAGCAGTTATAGGCAATACAATCGCTGTTTGACTATCCAAAAAATAGTATTTGATATCTGAACATTTCGTCAAAGTGCAGCTTAATCGCCTTCCATTTTTTATTTCTCTTTATTGCCATACATCGTCCAGAGCAACATGGCTGCGTATGATCGTAGTGGGTGCCAACGTTCAGCTATTTTATTCATATGTGCCGGTGTTCTTCTTTGAGAATCTGCGGACATGGCCTGTACAATTCCCAAGTCACTCGCAGGAAAAGCATTTTTTGAACCCAGACCTTTCATGGCGATGCTTTGTGCTGTCCACTCACCAATGCCCCTGATGGATTTACATTGCTGAAAGAAGGTATCAAAATTACCAATATCATTTAAATCAATGATGCCCTCTACCACCATTTGTGAAAAACCTTCAATGGCAGCTATTTTATTTTGAGTTAATCCGAAAGAATACTTGCCCATTTTTCTCAAACAGGATGCGCTGGGGAATATTTTTTTTATGCCTTTTGGTGTTGAAATTAAAAGATCATCTGCGAATGTTTCAACAATGTTTTTCACCAACTTAGTGGCTGTTTTTACCGAAATTAGCTGACCGACAATGGCACGCACGGTAAATTCAAAAGTGTCCCAACACACAGGAACCCTTATCCCGGGATGGCGCAACCATACAGAACCCAAAATGGAATCATTTTTAAATAATTCTTTCAGTCTTAAAGGATCGGCATTGAGATCAAACATCCGTCTAACCCGCCACACTAATGGCATCAGGCAGGATAAATCAGGTGCGTGTACTTCTAATCGTAATGCATTAGTGTCCTGTACATTCTGAAGAGAAAACCAGCCCTGTTGGCCATTCAAACAAAAACTTCTCAGGTAGACATCTCCGGTAACTTTCTCGACTCCTGTAATAGTACGTGCTGCAAAATAATTAAGCAATACCGACCAATCAAACGGTGGCCGATAAAAAAGCAACAATGCACATGATTTTGTGCCATATTCAACCTCAACCTTTAATGGTTTTCTGCATTTTAATGGATTACGCCGATACAGT
>QMMT01000325.1 GCA_003647385.1 Deltaproteobacteria bacterium | reverse complement strand
AGCGGGCATAAATATAAGATCTCCAACCAGTGCAGTGATTGATGCTGAAGAAATTAACAACCCCAGGGAAAAAACATGCTGGAATGAAGAAAAAAGTAACCCCACAGCAGATAAGAAAAGGACCCCGGATGGCCACCCAAAATCCCCCAGTCGTGGCCACTTCAAAATCCCCCACCTGAGGATTCCAAGAATCGGATGTAACTGCTGAAAATCGGAAAATTTGGGCAAAAGGCGACAGAGCGTTTAAATTCCCATGTATCACTTGATTAATACATACATGGGAGCCAGAAAGGATGAACGTTTTGAAACCAGAAAAGCGAGTAACGATGGTCACCTTGCTCAAAAAGAATATCAGTCAGCATGAAATCAGCCGCAAGGTCGGAATTGACCGTAAAACTATTCGAAAATATATTCGACGGAATGGTCTTGGGTTATTACCTGAAAATGGAGACTCTTTGCTTCCCACCGATGTGGTGGCTACCGGCCAGGTTGAAGGTCAAAGTCAAAATCCTCCACCCCGGCCACCGGCCTATTCAGTGGATATGGAAAACATTCCATTTCATGCCAGATCAGCCTGTGAACCTCACCGCCAATGGATAGAGGAGCAAGTCAGGTTGGGCAGGAATGCAATGGCCATTTATCAGGATTTGGTTGAAAGGTTCAATTTTAACCACAAATATAATAGCGTTAAACGCTTTGTCCGTAAGTTAAAACAAAAAGCGCCCAAACAATTTGACAGGCTGGAATTCCTACCAGGAGAAGAGGCCCAGGTAGATTATGGTAAAGGCGCATTGACCATGCTTGCATCTGGCAGATATCGACGTCCCCGCTTGTTTGTCATGACCCTGAAGTATTCCCGGCGTTCATTTCGTAAAGTGGTTAGGAAATCAAGCCAGGAGGTCTGGGCCAGACTCCATGAAGAAGCGTTCCGGTATTTTGGAGGTAGTGTGCAATATGTGGTGTTGGACAATTTAAAAGAAGGCGTTATTAAGCCGGATATCTATGAACCGGAGTTGAATCCGGTCTACGAGAAAATGCTTAATCATTATGGAGTGGTGGCAGATCCAGCCCGAGTTAGAGATCCTAACAGGAAAGGTACTGTTGAGCACGCCATTCAGCACACTCAGGATACGGGCCTGAAAGGACGTCGGTTTGATTCAATTGAGGAGCAGAACAAGTGGTTGATGCATTGGGAAGAAGTCTGGGCTTCAAAACGGATACACGGCCGGATGAAACGCCAGGTAGAACAGATGTTCCAAGAGGAAAAGCCTTATTTGAGTCCTCTACCCTTGAAAGGGTTTGACTATTTCCGGCAAGAGAGCCGCAAAGTATATGATGACGGAACGATCCAGGTGGAGCAATCATATTATTCAGCCCTTCCGGCGCCACTTCACCAGGATGTCATCATCAGGATTTATGAGTATGAGATTGAAATCATCGATCCCCGAACCATGGAAAAGATCCGAACCCATGTAAAAAGCCATCGGGCCGGCACGGTTAAAATGGAGCCTGAAGACCGCATTTTCAATCCATCCAGGCAGACAAAGTATCTGCTGGGCAAAGCAGAGAGTATAGGACCTCATACCAAAAAGCTGTGTGAACTTATTTTTGGGGAACAGGGCCGGGTCGGGCAACGGCGTTTGCAGGGAATCGTAAATCTGGCCCGGAAACATGAAGCAGCCAATATTGAGTCAGCTGCTGGAAAAGCCATAGATAGGGGGTTGAGAAGCTACAAGTCATTTTGCCGGTTGGTCAAAACGCAGAAGCCATCAGCCGATACCAAAACTGAAAATTCACTCAGCCAGGAGCATAAACTAATTCGGTCGTCAAACGATTATGGCGAGTTTTTCAACAACTTTGCAGCCAAGGCCGGCAATGATCCTATTATATCACAAGAAGATCTCCCCCAAGTGTGGCAGAATGCCGATTGGCTGAA
Organism: Deltaproteobacteria bacterium; assembly: GCA_003647385.1. Classification (GTDB taxonomy): domain Bacteria; phylum Desulfobacterota; class Desulfobacteria; order Desulfobacterales; family Desulfobacteraceae; genus Desulfobacula. Next base: position 2,023 of record QMMT01000325.1, on the reverse strand, counting down.
GGCGATGGCGGCTTTTGGTCTTGAATCTCAAAAACACAAAAAAAATAATGAGATCTGGATTAAATCTCCTTTTACTGGAGAAAAGAATGCCTCTTTGCATATGCATTTAGGGCAGAATGTATACAAAGATTTCAGCAGCGGTAAAGGCGGTGGAATTCTCAATTTCTGTCAGGATCTGTTGGGTCAACAGGGACAAGTGATGAACTGCTATCAAGTGGCTGCATGGATGCTTGAAAAAGGGATTTCAGTTCTAAATAAAGAGACAAGTATTGATCGAAAACCAGTCCAAAAGCAGAGTCCCCCGAAGGAAAATCGAAATGTAGAAGTTGATTTACGGCCTTTTTTCAAACCTGGACACCCTGCGTTTGAGAAACGGGGGATCTCAAAAAAAGCCTGTCAGTACCTGGGATGTGGATACCTGCCGGAAAGAGTGAATGGAAACAAGTCACCATTAAACGGGCGATTGGTATTTCAGGTACGAGGGATCAGTCAGGACCTAAAGCCCGAAATTTTAAGCCATGTTGGCCGAGCACTGACAGACCGGCAATCGACTTCGAATGGCAGATATTGGGCCTTTCCTTTTTCCAAAGGGTTGGAAATTTATAACCAGGACAAGCTGCTGTTGGATCCTTTGGCCAGAGAGCAGGTGGAACGTTTTGGTCTTGTCCTGGTGGAGGGCTTTTTTGATGTGGCAGCCCTTGTATCGGCAGGCTGCTTTAATGCAGGAGCCCTCATGGGTTCACATATCACTGTTGAACAGGTCCTTCGACTAAAATTTTTAGCATCACATATGGCTATAAGGGTAATCCACCTTTTTATGGATCGGGATGAAGCTGGGCAGAAAGGCTCTAAAAGGGCTGTATCATTGCTCAAGCGAAACGGGTTCGCCGTAAAGGAGTTTGATTGGGATCAAAAATTTGATCAGCCGGGATGCCCATCGGTAGGGATCAGTTCGTTGATAAAAGATCCGGCCGACATGTCCGGCACCCAAATTAAGTATCTGAGGAAGCATGGAATTATTTAAGGGATGAAAAAGAAAAAAAGGGGAAATTATGAGCATGACAATGGTTGAAATCGAAAAACAATTAAAAGGTCTAAGGTTGAGCGGCATGTTGGCCACCCTTGAGAGTCGGGCTTTGCAAGCCAGTCAGTGCAATGCCGTACTGGTCGAGGCGTTATCCTGGTTACTTCAGGATGAGATGGATCATCGTTCTTCAAATTTAAGGCAACGGAGATTCAAAGCTTCAGGGCTTACTGAAATGAAAACATTAACAGAATTTGACTGGAGTTTTAATCCAAAACTTCCCAAAAGGGAAATTTATGAACTGGTGACTGCCAAGTTCATCCAAAACGGGGAACATGCCCTTTTGATAGGGGCTCCGGGGACGGGCAAAAGCCATATTGCTAAAACCATTGCCCATGCTTCTATTCAATTGTTTCAAAAAACCGTGTACCGGGAGGCCCATGTGTTTTTTGAAGACATGTTCGAAGCAGAACAAACCGGTAAGACAAAAAAGGTTCTCAAATTATTTTCAGAAGCAGACCTTTTGATTATTGATGATTTGTTTCTACGAAAGAAAATGCCGTCAGATGCTGCCGACTATCTGCTGGATATCATCATCAATCGCTATTCAAAACGGAAAAGCACAGTGATTACTTCAAATCGACCCATTGAAGACTGGGGTTTGCTTTTAAAAGATAATGCTGCCTCATCGGCCATACTAGACCGTCTGCTTCATCACGGACATTTGCTGAAGTTCGAAGGGAAAAGCTATCGACTGAAGGAAGCCGCCAAAAGGCTCTCTCTGATGAAAGATGAAAAGTAAGGGATGAAAAAAGAAAAAAATTGCAGATTTTGAGAGAATAGAGTAGTTTTTATTATTCTGTCGCTGGGGGATTTTGACCCGGCCACAGGTGGGGGATTTTAAAGTGGCCATCAGGGAATGATCGGCATGTTTTTGCAGCAGCAGTGTTTGTGATCAGCTTTTACCTGTTATTGGTCGGATCAAAAATAGTGCTGGCT
>QMMT01000324.1 GCA_003647385.1 Deltaproteobacteria bacterium | reverse complement strand
GGGCATTAAAATAGGTTGCGCAGGCAAACATCAGTCCTAAAGGGTGATCAAAAGGTGATTGATCTTTTTTAAAAACAGCACTTTCAAATCCCTTTGATGACACTTTGACAAATCCTTTTTTCCAGGGGGAAAGAGAAACAAAAGTTCTTAAATTAAGTGCTATATTAAAACTTGACGGGGACAGATGCTGTAAAGGCAAAAACAATGTACTGATATCTAGGGTACCGCCAAAATCCACCCTGCAGGGAACGGATGTTCGAATCGGATTATGGTCAAGTTGTTTGTTTAAATTCATCTTTCCTGTCTTATCCTTCTAAGAAATTGCAGACTTTTAAAATCCCTTCCAATATGAAACGGGATAAAGGCTTCCAAAAGCATTTCTCCTTCTTTTATGGCAAACTTGGAAAACCTTATCCGGTCAGCTCTGCTGATATCGTTATTATTTATCCAGAAGAGCTGTTTTAAAGTGCCTTTTGAAATAGTCATACCATATTTCGAGCCAATTTTAACACAATTTTGACAAATGATCCGGCCTTCTTTAAAATCAAACCGTATATGCTTTTGTTCAATATGATCAAGAGATTTTTTACAAATTTCACAATTTTCAATATTGGGAGAAAATCCGGATATGCTCATAAACCGAATCTGAAAAAGAAGACTTACCACTTCTTTGGATATATTCCCTTCATTTAACGCATCAAGAGAAAATTTCAATAGATCATACAAATCAGACTGTACTTTATCTTCTTCCAGCCAGTAATGAATCAATTCTACCCAGAAGCTGGCATAGGCTGTGTTAAATACATCATATCGAATATTGACAAACCCATTTTCAAGATCCGCTCCTGAAAGTATTATCAAGCCATTTTTATTTTTTTTGGGAAACGTACACTGGATATTGCTAACCGAAAAAAGATCAAGCGCACCGGAAAACCGTTTAATGCTCTTTTTTGCATTTTTGGCAATGACGGATATTTTCCCTCTGGATTCTGTTAAAAAACTGATGATATAATCATGGTCACCATATTCAATTTTTCTGAGCAGGATGGCATCTGTTATAAAATCAGGCATCTATCTTAAGAATGCTCTAAAGGCCTAAAAGACGACTTGCTATCATAAAATAGCAATAGACACTGACAATATCGATGGAAGTTGTGACAATAGGGCCTGTTGCAACTGCAGGGTCAATATTAAGTCTCTCAAAAATCAAGGGAACCATGGAACCCACCAGTGCTGCAATGGACATGGACGATATGATGGCAAGCCCCACCGCAACCGACAGCATCAAAGAAAAAGATTCGGAAGCAAAAGCAAATCTTGCTATAAGCCCTATAAAAAGACCGTATATGACACCCAGAATCACACCCACAGCAAGTTCTTTTGATATAACTTTATAAAAATCCTGAATATTGATTACCCCTGTGGCAATACCGCGGACCACAATGGTGGAACTCTGGGTGCCGATATTCCCCCCCATCCCCATAATGACAGGAATAAAGGCTGCAAGGCTTGTAAATTTTGCAAGATTTTCCTCAAATCCCCCAATAATGAAAAAAGCGGCCACCCCCCCTAAAAAACTTGCAAACAGCCAGGGAAGCCGGATTCGTGTTCCTCTGAAAACGGTCTGGGTTTCAATGTATTCTTCCCCCACTCCCGCCATTTTCAACATATCCTCGGTTGCGGCTTCATGGAGAATATCAATAACATCATCAACAGTTACAATTCCCACTATCTTGTTATCATCATCCACAACAGGGACTGCCAGATAATCATACCTGGCAACCAGCCTTGCCACTTCTTCCCTGTCCGTATAGGGTTTAACAGTAACAAGATCTTTTGCCATAAATTCTTTTAATGGTTTTTCCGGATGTACAACCACCAGCTGTCTTAACGAACTGACCCCAACCAGTTTTTCATATTCATCAATAACATATATGTAAAACGGCATTTCAACATCCAGATACTTATTCTGTAATGCTTCAATAACCTGTTTGGCTGAAACTTCCTCTTCCAATGCGATAAAATCTGTCACCATAAGGCTGCCGGCAGTGTCTTCTCCGTAGCTCAACAGCTGTTCGACATTATCTGATTCCTCTTTCTGCATCTTTGAAAGGATTTGATCTGAAAGATCTTCATCTAAAAGAGTTAAAAGAGATGCAGCATCATCAGAAGGCATGTGATCAAATATATTCACCAGCTTATTAAATTCTACCGTTTTTACAAACTCCAGAAAAAGCGTCTCATCCAGCAGGGAAAAAAGGTCACCGATTTGTTCAGGATCATCCATCAGTGCAAACAATTTTTCACGGTTATCAGCAGACAACTCTTTAAAGGCAATGGAAAGATCTGCCATATGAGTCTTTTTAATGATATTTACCAGCTGCGTGATCGCCCCGCGGCGTAACAGTCTTTTTAAACTGGCAGTCAGAATTTTTATCTGTTCATTGTGCATGGTCTTCCTTTTCTAAACAAGGCTGAAGATGGAATCAAAACATTATTTTTATGTGTGCCTTTTTCTTTAATGATTCAAGCCAGGTTTTAAACTTTTCCTCACTGAGTTCACGGTATAAATTTTCATAAATTTCGTCCTGGGCCTGCTCTAATGTTTTGGCACCGTCCAGAACAATATCTTCTATGTAAAAAATCTGAAACCCCTGTGCAGTGGAAATCACATCTGTAAATTGTCCTTTACTCAACTTTGATAGACTGTCTTTAATATTTTTAGAAAAATTGCTGATGTCAAATATCCCAAGGTCACCACCATCTGAGGCATTGGAGGCGATTGAGTATTCTTTTGCAAGGGGGATAAATTCCTTGTTTTTATCCAATTCTTTTTTTATTTCTTTGATCTTATCCTCATTATCCATAAGAATATTTCTTAAATGGTACTTTTTTTTCCCAGAATATTTATCCATATTGGCCTGATATTCTTTTAATATATCCGATGGGGTGATAACCACTTTCGATTTTACCGCATGGTTGATTATCCTGGCCTGTAATATCTGCTTTTTAATATTTTCACGATATCCCTCTAACGTGAGTCCTTCTTGCGCCAGAGCACTTTCAAATTCTTTATCGCTCAAGGATTTATTTTTTTTTACATTTTCCACTGCATTATCAATATCAGTGTCAGAGACATTGATATGATATTTCTGTGCTTCCTGCTGAGTCAGTGATTGGTCAACCAGTGCAGTGAGTATTTTTTTATCAATATCCTGCATAGCCTGTTTTTTCTTCTCATCCGACAACCCGGATGTCCCAATCTTTTTTACATACGGGGCTGTTTCTTTTCTCAATTGAACCAGGGTGACAATATCATTATTTACAATAGCAACAATCCGGTCGATCACTTCTGCGGATATCGATCCGCAAAAGCTAAAATTTATGAGTATCAAAGAAAAAATAATCCAATTGATTTTCTTTTTCATTCGTAACTTCCCTTACTTTTTTTCAATACCAATTAAAAAATGCTTTAGTTTTTCCTTATTTATTTCAACTGGGTATTCATTTCCAAGCTGTTGCATCCATTCTTCATATTTGTCTTGGGTTTTTTGATTACGCAGTCGAGATACCAATTCTTTTTCACCCTCAATCTTTTTTAAAACCAAAGCATCACCATCCATGTCCTTTGCATCGGCAATGCGATGTTTCTTGTAAAATTCCACAATATCTTCAGCGGTGATAACTATCTTTTCTTTAAGTTCCTGATCAATGAGTTTATCCATGATCATATTTTTCTTGAACCGTTTTTTCCAGAAAGAATATGATATGGCATTCTTTAACAGAATCTGATCAAAACTGTTTTCCGGATAATCTTTTTTAAAGGCCTGTTCAGCTAACTCAACCTCCTGGGCTGTAACGGTTACACCCTTGTTATCAGCCGCACTGAGAAGGATAATCTCGTCGGAAAGCATTTTAATAAGATCGATGACCATTTCATTATATTCTGCCGGATTTTCATGGATATTATATGGG
>QMMT01000323.1 GCA_003647385.1 Deltaproteobacteria bacterium | reverse complement strand
GTATAAATATGGTGGTTTTAATCATTTGTTCGTTAAATTCCAAAAATATTAAAATGAATATTCATTTATTTATCCATTAATTTTTCTTAAAGTTTTATGGCATCCCATGCCAGTGTAAATGCAGTCTCAATATTCTCATCGGTCACTTCAAAATCCTGGCAAACCCTTGCGTTTGAGAGCGCTACGATGGGATAAAATATAAAGGCTGTTAAAATATCAAAATTCACATTTTTAATAATTTTCTGCTCTATCCCCCTTAAAAGCACATGGATCACCGGATCAAAATATTTTTCAATTTCATGTTTGTCCACAAGAGATTGATAAGGGGAGTTTGAAAACTGCTCGGTATATTGAAAATAATCCGGATGCCTGGCAATATAGTGAAACATTTTAAACCATATGGTTTTCAATATATCCCTGATGGGAAGGCTGTCATCAAAATTTTCATGGATGATGGCTCCCATAGTTTTTTTAACTTGAATATAAGTTGAGACCAGAAGCTCTTCTTTGTTTTTATGGTAAACATATATGGTTGCGGGTGAAATACCTGCTTCCTTTGCAATTTTAGAGACCGAGCTTGCAGCAAAACCAATTTCATTTACAAGTTTTATGGTCGCTTCAAACAATGCGTCTTGTTTTATGTCATCTTTTATTCGCATGAGGTTAAAATAAACGATCATTCACTTAATGTCAAGAGGATTTAAAACCTGCGATTCGATATAGCCAGAGTACCTAAAACGTTTCTTAATATGGTCATGGAATTTATTATTTCTCATGACCATATTAAGTATGGGGGGGATGAACTAAGGGAATTGAACTTTAGCCGGGAGAGTCCAAGATTACCCGGTTTCTCGTATAGTCAGGTAGTTTTTTAAGATATCTGATCATCTTATTGTATTCTTTGGGTTCAATTCGTGGGATCTGATATTTTTTCATCGGTTCCTCCTGAGCTATAAGAATTGCATTCACACTGAAAGAAGCAACTATCAAAATATCGCATCAGTTGGCAAACGCAGGGTCGGCAGATCCCTGCTGGCTCATCAATGGTAGATACCGAAGGCCAGGTTAGCCGATAATGACCGCTTGCTCATTTTCAATAATAAATGATTTGGGTAAAAATTCAAGAGAGGCTTACTAAAATGTTTTTATTATATCGTTTAATATGGAAGAATGGCCATCAGTAGTACCAAGAGCTTATAAAATTGAATTAAAATTTTAAAGTTAAAAAAACGTCACATACAATATGTGGGGTTGACCAGAGCTTTTCTAAAACCCAGACTATGAATACAAGTACTCACCGGTCATATTTTGAATGCAGTCACTACTGGAAAAAGAAGTCAACGCCCTTTAAACAATGGGCCTTACCCCATCCGGAAATTCGATTTTAATTGACCGGACCCCGCATTCAGGACCATGACGCCTTTGTTGGAGTGGGTACTGATGGGCTGAACAATGGGGTCCACGCAAATGGAGGCCGTAGGGATGCCAATCTTGTTGAGTTTCTCTATCAGACCTCTGGCACGGCCCAGGATATCATCGGAAGAGGCTGGCATGCCGGCATCATCCATGCATAAAGAAATGATTTTTCACTCCTATCTCTCAAAAAAGGGTATCATGGCATCAAACCGTTCTTTTTCCAGACTGATGGAGTTGATCATGGGGGTCTTTTCCACCATTTTGAAGGCCATTTCCAGAACAGACGAGTCCGGGCTGTCCAGGGTAAGCGGCACAGTGGCAATGGGCTGGATGGTGTCCAACAGCCATTTCATGTCCAATTCGGGCTCCGGCATTGACATCAATAAAGTTAGCACCTGCTTCCTACTGTTTTCTGACATCATCAATGATATAGTCGGCATCCCTTTCTGCCACGGCGGCCTGGACGAGTTTTCTGGAGGTGTTGATTCTTTCACCTATTACTTCAAACATGGTTTTTCTCCTGTGGTTATATATCCGGCTTAGTTGACCTGATTTAATTTATAAAGGATTTGGCAAGTTTTGAAGCAGATCCTGCATCAGCTGCAAACCCATCAGCACCGATTTCATCGGCAAAGGCTTGTGTCACAGGTGCACCACCCACAAGGATCTTAACCTGGTCTCTCAGTCCTGATTCCACGATGGCATCCACGGTCTGTTTCATCATGGGCATTGTGGTGGTTAAAAGGGCTGACAGGCAAACGATCTGGGCATTTTTTTCTTTGATCTGGGTTACAAAATCTTCGGGGGCAATATCCACTCCGAGATTATGAATTTCCATGCCGGCGCTTCCCATCATCATTGCTACGAGATTTTTGCCGATGTCATGGAGATCCCCTTTGACAGTACCGATGATAACGTTGGCTCCGGTGCTGGATTCACCTTCTCCCAACAAGGGCTTGAGGATTGCAACACATTCTCCCATGGCCTTTGCTGCCATGAGAACTTCAGGGATGAACATATCCCCGTTTTCCATTTTTTCACCCACAATATCCATACCTGCAATAAGGCCTTGATTCAAGATGTCAAAAGCCGGTGTGTCTGCTGAAAGTGCACTGTTGACCAGCCCTAACAATTTATCCTCATTACAACTTACCAATGCATCCTGCATTGCCCTAAAATCTGTCATTTTTATTTTCTCCTATACAGTTTGTGTCCATTTCTATATTTTTTGGCATGCACGTATGCTGAAATACCTTAACTTTATTACCAATAGATCCAGTGGAGCAGATAAAAATCAATTTCTACCAAAATAAATCTGGATATCAGAGAACCTGGTTCAAGAAAAACTGGGTTCTTTTCCTTTCTGGTTGTGTAAAAACTTTTTCTGGAGTGCCTTGTTCCACTATGGCCCCTTCATCCATAAAGACCACCCGATCTCCCACCTCACGTGCAAACCCCATCTCATGGGAGACACAGACCATTGTCATTCCTTCATGAGCCAATTGCCGCATAACTTCCAGAACCTCACCCACCATCTCAGGATCCAGGGCGCTGGTGGCTTCATCAAACAACATCACGTTGGGATTCATGGCCAGGGCTCTGGCAATGGCCACCCTTTGCTGTTGCCCTCCGCTTAACTGAGAAGGGTAACTTTTTGCCTTATCAACGATACCGACCTTTTCCAACAGAGACATGGATACAGATGTGGCTTCTGCTTTACTGCGTTTTCGCACTTGTATCTGTGCAAGGTTTGCGTTCTCAAGAACTGTCAAGTGTGGGAACAGGTTGAAATTCTGAAAAACGATGCCCACTTCTTTGCGAATTTCCAAGAGGTTTTCAAATTGGTCATTCAGTTCAATACCATCGATGACAATACTACCGCTGTCCACTACTTCCAAACGATTGAGGCAACGAAGAAACGTGGATTTTCCGGAACCCGACGGACCGATGACCACCAGCACCTCACCCCGAGAAATATCAATGGAAAAATCCACCAGCGCTTTAATCTTGTTTAGAAACGTCTTATTAATATTTTTAACCTGGATTATTGTCTCGTCCTGTTTGGAAGTGTTCATAACTCTACCCCGCTGATTGTCTTGTCTAATTAACTTTTTTAAACTTACGCTCTATTCTGCTTTGGATCATTTCAAGGCCCATAGAGAGTACCCAATAAATCAATGCTGCGGTTATCAGCATCTCAAGATGTTTAAACTGGGTTTGTCCCTGGGTGCGGGCAAGAAACATCAATTCCCACACACCCAATACTGATACAAGGGAACTGTCTTTGAGCATGGCGATAAATTGATTCCCGGTAGGTGGGATAATAACTCTCATTGCCTGGGGCAGAATAATTAATCTCATGGTTTGAAAATTATTCAGCGCCAAACCCCTTGCCGCCTCCCACTGACCCCGGTCAATGCTGGTAATTCCGGCCCTGAAAATCTCAGTCATATACGCACCGTAACAAAGAGAAAGGGCAATCACTCCAGCGGGTATGGCATCGATCACCCAGCCCATCTGGGGCAGCCCCAGATATAATAAATAGACCTGGACTAAAAGGGGCAGTCCACG
>QMMT01000322.1 GCA_003647385.1 Deltaproteobacteria bacterium | reverse complement strand
TTCATGGGCGGCGGCGAAAAAGCAAGAGAGCGCCAGCGGTCAAAAGGGAAACTGACCCCAAGAGAGCGGCTTGACCTGTTGTTTGACAAAAATAGCTTTGTAGAATTAAATGACCTGGCCGAAAGCCAGTGCGTGGATTTTGGCATGGAAAAAAGAAAAGTTCCCGGCGATGGTGTGGTCATTGGGTTTGGCTCTGTTGACGGCCGGACTGTTTTTGCATATGCCCAGGATGCAACGGTCCTGGGTGGATCGGTGGGGACAATCCACGGTCAGAAGATCTGCAGGATTATGGATGAAGCCCTGAAAGTTAAAGCCCCTTTAATCGGTCTCAACGATTCCGGCGGGGGAAGACTTCATGAAGGTTTTTTTGCCTCCAAGGGAGTGGCCGGCATGTTCTTGAGAAATACGGCTGCATCCGGGGTAATCCCGCAGATATCCTGCATCATGGGCCCCTGCGCCGGCGTGTCTGTTTATTCACCGGCATTGACGGATTTTATCATCATGGTGGAAAAACAGAGTCAAATGGTCATCACTGGTCCCAAAATCATCCAGGATGTAACAGGAGAGACCGTGAGTCTGGAAGAACTTGGCGGTTCTGGTGTTCACAGCCGCACAACCGGGCAGGCCCATTTTGTTACAAAAACAGACGAAGAAAGTATTACACTGATTCGATATCTTTTAAGTTTTCTGCCATCCAATCACGACGAAGCTCCGCCTTCACTCCCCTGCGATGATGATCCAAAAAGAAAAAATAACAACCTGACCGATATTGTACCGGCCCAGTTTAAAAGAGCCTATGATATGCATCAGGTGATTACCGAGATTACAGACAATAATGAATTTTTAGAAATACTGCCTGAATTTGCGCCCAGCATTATTACAGGCCTTGCACGCCTTGATGGAAACAGTGTCGGAATCGTTGCCAACCAGCCGTCTGTTAAGGCCGGATGCCTGGACTATAATTCTTCAGACAAAGCAGCACGATTTATAAGGTTTTGTGACTGCTTTAATATTCCTCTGGTAAATTTAGTGGATGTGCCCGGATATTTCCCCGGTGTTGACCAGGAACATGCCGGTATCATCCGCCATGGCGCAAAAATGCTCTATGCCTATGCCGAAGCCACGGTGCCCAAGATCACACTGGCATTGAGAAAAGAATACGGCGGAGCAGTCATGGCCATGTGCTGTGAAGGAATGGGAGTGGACCTGATGATGGCCTGGCCCGTAGCCCAGCTCGTAGTGCTGGATACTGCGGCTGCCATTAATATCATATACCGAAAAGAGATCATGGCAGCTGATGATCCGGAAAGTTTTAAGCAACAGAAAATTGATGAATATAATTACAAGTATTCAAATCCGTTTCATGCCGCCTCCAATATGCTGGTGGACAAGATTATAGAGCCTTCTGAAACCCGGACCCAGATCATACAGGGACTTCGAATGCTGAAAAACAAGAAACGGCCCGAGCCTTTTAGAAAACATGGAAACATACCTTTATAAGCTTAAGAGCCAAATAAACAGGAGATGTACGAATGGATTTTTTACTGACAAAAGAACAGCAGTTTATTCAAAAAGCGGCAAGAGAATTTGCTCTGGGAGAAATGGCACCCGTTGGCCGGGAATTTGATTTAAACGAAACCTACCCTGCAGCTATTGTAAAAAAAGCAAGAGAACTGGATCTTATCGGGCTTTTTATTCCTGAAAAATTCGGCGGTCCGGGCTTAGGGTATCTTGAGCAGGCCATGGTTATGGAAGAGTTCTGGAAAGTAGATCCCGGTATCAGCCAGCAGCTTTGCTCTTTAAAATTTAGTGCAGAAGAATTTCTGCTGTTTGGGACGGACGAGCAGGGCAAAAAATTTCTTGAACCCATTTTTACCGGGGATGCCGTGATGGGATTTGCCATCACAGAACCGGATGCAGGATCTGATACGCTGGCAGCCTCAACGGCTGCCGTAAAAGACGGAAATGAATGGGTCATAAACGGCTCAAAGGTCATGATTGGAAATGGAACCAAGGGAACTTTTATGCTGGTTTTTGCCCAGACTGATCCCGATGCTGCCAGATCCAAGCAGCACAGCATATTTATTATTGAGACAGACAGGGAAGGATATAAAGCCGAGCCCATGCACGGTAAAATGGGACTGCGCTGCTCTGACACGGCTGCCATCTATCTGACCAATGTCCGTGTACCCGAAGAAAATCTTCTGGGAAAACAGGGGAACGGATTTCATCAGCTCATGGCCTTTTTTGACAGAAGCCGCGCCTATGTCAGCGCCCATGGGGTCGGACTTGCCCAGGGAGCTTTAGATATGGCGGTCAAGCATGTGAGAGACCGAAAACAATTTGGAAAACCCATCGGCAGTTTCCAGGGTGTCCAGTTTAAAATCGCTGATATGGCGGTAAAAATTGAACTGGCCAGGAACGTCATGTACAAGGCTGCCTGGCTGCTTGATAACGGCACACCCGATACAAACGTTACTGCCATGGCAAAAATGTATGCCGCCCGCATCGCCGTTGAGGTGGTTGACGAGGCTCTCCAGCTCCACGGCGGATACGGATATTTTGATGATTATGATATCGAACGCTTCTACAGAGCGGCTAAAGTCCTTGAAATCTATGAAGGGGCAAAGGAAATCGAGAAAATGATCATCGGACGAACCATCGTGGGCCGATAAGATCTTTGGCTATTGTAAAACTTTTTATTAATCAAATTTTAAGGATTCAACAATGAAAGAAGAGTTTTTATTAGGAAACGGCGCCATGGCCCTTGGGATTTTAGAGGCCGGCTGCCAGATCATGACCTCATATCCCGGGACCCCGTCTTCGGAAATCCTTCCCGAAGTGGTCCGATTTTCCAAAGCTGCCAATCTGAACACCAGTATTGAATGGTCTATTAATGAAAAAGTGGCCTTTGACAATGCGTTTGCCGCAGCTATTTCCGGCAAACGGGCCTGCTGCTGCATGAAAATGGTGGGCCTGAATGTTGCAGCGGACTCGTTTATGTCTGCAGCTTATATTGGCAATATCGGAGGGCTTGTGATCATCTCCTGCGATGACCCTGGACCTCATTCATCCCAGACAGAACAGGACTCACGACTCATGGCACGCCTGGGCAAAGTACCGGTGCTGGATCCTTCAAGCCCTGAAGAGGCAAGGGAAATGATTAAAACAGCCTTTGATCTTTCCGAAGAATTCCAGGTGCCGGTGATGGTAAGACCTGCCATCCGAGTCTGCCACGCCCGGCAGAATGTCAAATATGATGTACTTGAGAGTAATTTGACGAAAGCTGATTTTAAAAAAGAGCCGACCCGATGGGCCTCTACGCCAAAGTTCAGATTTTTGCAGCACAAGGCATTGAATGAAAAACATCTGAAAATCAGTGAAAAATTTAACACATTAACCCCTTTTAATATGCATACCCTTGAAAAGGAAAAATCTTATCCGTTTGGTGTTGTAACCGGCGGTGTCCCCTCAAGTGTGGTTCGGGATATGTTTAAAGAATATGGGCGAGATGATATTCCGATTTTAAAACTGGGCGCACCCTATCCTTTCCCGGAAAAACTGGCCGACACCTTCATGGAAGCCTGCGATAAGGTATTGGTGATTGAAGAGACTGACACAGTGATTGAATATATGTTAAGGGACAAGCGCAAAACTTTGGGACGGCTCTCCGGCCATGTACCCATGGAAGGCGAACTGGTACCTGAAAAAATCGAAGGCATTCTGAACAAGGCTTTGTCCGACTGTGAACTTTCACCCTTATCCGACCATGACTGCGGCCAGGAAGCTTTCTCCCTTGTGGGCGGTCTTGAGCTTCCCATCAGAAAGCCGACGCTTTGTCCCGGATGTCCCCACAGGGCCTCTTTTTATTCCATCAGAAAAGCCTTACCCAAAGCCATTTTCCCATCTGATATAGGGTGCTACACCCTTGGCAGCAATTTAGGGGTTGTGGATACGGTCCTTGACATGGGAGCCGGGATTACCATGG
>QMMT01000321.1 GCA_003647385.1 Deltaproteobacteria bacterium | reverse complement strand
TGACAACACAACGTGGGTCAAAATGTATACATCAAATTTAATTATTCCTGAACATCAACAATTCTTGCATTATGTTGCGAGTGTTCTTATCTCCTTGATATTAGGGGGTTACACTATTTTGAGGATGTAAATCAAAAAAGATTTAAAATACAATAGGTTGCTAACAATATTACAAATTCGTAAAAAAACACTCAACATAATAATTTGCTTCGGGACGTATCTCAAAGGAACCTTTAAAGATCCCGGCAGGTATTTAAAGGCTGTCCAGCCACTCAAGAACATCTTGTTTGTTCTCCCATTGAATCAACTCGTCTATTTTCGGATCTGATACAAGGTGTTGCTGGGTGAACTGGATAAAATCATCTTGTAATTGTCGTTTTTGATTCAAGTCCAATTGCAGATAAACCATTGTGGATTGTACATTCGAGTGACCCAGACGATTTTTAATTTCTGATATGGGTTTTCCCTCGGATACCATTCGAACTGCACAGGAGTGCCGGAAGCTGTGAACAGGATGCATGAGGGTCAATCGTTTGGGGTCTAACGTCCGGTCAAGATATTTTTTGCAGATACGATTGATACCATGACGTGTCAGTGCCGAGCCCCGTTGATTAACAAATAAAATCTCTTTACAAAAGAAGTTGGGAGAGCGGCGGTATTTGGCAATGTATTGTTGCACAAGCTCAGCTGTTTTCGGAAGAAGCTCAAGCTGTCGGTATCGGTTTGCCTTACCGAGGATAGCAAGCGTCTTGTTTTTATAATCAAAATAATCCAATTGAAGGGTGGCAATTTCCGTTGCCCTGGCACCGGTATCATATAAAAGGTGCAAAAGGACATAATTCCGGAACCCATCTTTTTGGGTAAGGTTGACCGCATCGAAGATCTTGTAAATTTCCTGGGGATATAAAAACCCAATCAATTTTCGTTGACTGCGTTTTTGAGGGATGGCACGGATGGCATCCGTCAGTTTCTGTTCTTCCGGAGACATAAAACAAATCATTTTGGCAAAGGATTTTATTACAGCCAGTCGATGATTCCGGGTTTTGGCCGTATTGCTACGACCGGATTCAAGCTGGTTAAGAAAATTCAATATCAAATCAGTTGTAAGATGATCAAATTTCAGGGAATCTACCTTTATTCCGTGATGCCCGGCAGCAAAAGGTAAAAAAATAGACATCGTATCCCGATAGCTTTTTATTGTATTGGGGCTGCACCCTTTGATGTGGGGCAGGTATTGATCAAAAAACTTGATAATATAACTGGTTAGCCTCATATTTCATCCCTCTGGGTGCCTGCAAAATTGAGCAGACTTACCCTGCTTTCGGCATCAACTACTCTCAGGTATTTCATGGTATGGCGATATTCTACATGGCCCATATAGGTAGCAAGTACCGGCAACACATTCTGGGGTGACTGTTTCCGGGCAATGGCTGACTTCAGAGTGTTGACCGCAAAAGTATGCCTTAAGCTGTGCGGGGTCGGCTTTCCAAAGACGGTGTCCCCGATGATTTTCCGGGGACTATTGATACCAATTTGACTTACGGCATCGTGAAAGATAACGCGAATACGTTGATCACCAAGTCTGTTTTGAGCTCGTCCGATGAACAAGTAAGGATTGATATCGTTTTCAATCAAGGCTGACCTGCTTGATAAATAATTATCAACTTGTTTTGCAACGGATATAGGGATCGGTATGAGACGGTCTTTTTTAAATTTGGTTTTTTCAATGTAAATTGTTTTTTCATCCGACCGGTAATTCTCCCGCTTCAAGCGCAAAGGTTCATTGATCCTTAACCCACAGCGGGCCAGAAGTAGCATCACCAGATATTCACTGAGATCCTTAAGGAAAAAACGTTGTTTGTGTCGGATCCGGCAGCACACAACATCCAGTAACTGCTCAACCTGTTGCGGTGAGAATACAAAAGGGATAAATGCCCGCAGGGGCAGACAGGGCACATCTTTTAACGGATTGCTAAGGTGATGCTGCGTTCGTCTCAAATACTCAAAAAAGCATCGAACAGCATACAGGGTGTTGTTTACCGTAGATGGCTCAAGTCCAATTTCATTTCTGAATTTCAAATAAAAATGGGGTTGCCAAATACTTGAAGGATCCGGTTGAAGCTTTACATACCTGTCAAAGGCCAGAAGCTGGTATCTGATGTGGACATCGCTGTAACCAAGCCCTTTTCGGTAAGCGATAAAGGCCTCCAAGTCTCTGCTTAAAAAGCTTTTAAACGGTTTCATCAAACAAAACCCTCCGCATCAGGGACGTATGGATACTCAAATATTGTCTTGTGGATTCGATAGTGTCATGCCCCAGCATTTCCTTAATCTCAAAAATTTTAGCACCTGACTCCAGCATGTTCTGGGCAAAGGTATGCCGTAACCAATAGGCGGTTCCGGGAAGCCTTGCATCCTGTAGTGCCTTTTTTAAATAATATCCAGTAAGATTCGCACTCATGGGAGTGGGGGTCGGCCAGATAATTAAAAAAAGAACCCGGTACAGAGTTTTTGGTCGACCGCCGATGATATAGGCGGTTATTGCTTTAAGTGTATCTTCAGGGATCGGTAGCTCAAGCGGTTTGTTATTTTTTCTGTTCTTCAGGTTCAACAAACCTTTGGTAAAAGCAATATCATCCAGGGTGATTCTGCTGATCTCAATAGGTCGCAACCCCATAAAATATGCCAGATGAACCTGGGCATAAGTTCGTAGTTCACAGGCAGTTGAATGCGGCAATCGTTCAAACAATTGCCGGACTTCATTGGGCCGCAAAAACTTCGGCGGTTTGGCTTTGGCAAACATTGGCGGCCCGATCAAAAGGTCGGCAAGATTTTTCCT
The DNA here is from genome assembly GCA_003647385.1 of Deltaproteobacteria bacterium. Classification (GTDB taxonomy): domain Bacteria; phylum Desulfobacterota; class Desulfobacteria; order Desulfobacterales; family Desulfobacteraceae; genus Desulfobacula. Next base: position 1,153 of record QMMT01000321.1, on the reverse strand, counting down.
GATCAAATTTCGTTCGTTATACAGGTAGCGTAAAAAACATCTCAAGTAGGATCGGTACAGGCGCTGGGTTGTTTTTGCATACGATGCATTGAACATCGTTAAAAAGTCATCCACATGTTCTATGTTGATACCGGTAAGTTCTATCCCGGATTTCTTTAAATAGCTGCCAAACGCTTTGATCACTCTTGTGATGGCTCCAATTTGTGTAGGCCCGCTTTGTCTGGTTTTTCGAAAGTAGATGAGATATTCCCGGCAAGTGTGATCCATATCATAACAAATCCGTCGTTTTTGTCTCAGTCTACCCATTCGCAGCTCCTGTGAACACCTTGCCCAGAATATTCCCAACCATTACCGGCTGGCTTGTTTTGCGAGTAGCGTGGACGACTTTCAATAGTTTCACACAGCTTACCGGAAGGGAAAGCACCTGATAAATTGTGCCGTCAAAGGCAATCAGATCATTTTTTATTAATCCGTCCCTGGCCTGGATGTATTGATCCAACTGCATTTGAAGTAAGGTGCATATTTTGTCATAGCTGTAAAAGCTTAATCCGTTACGGTCACCAGCCAGGATCAGAAAAAAATATAATAACAGTTCGTCTGGGCTTAATGTTCCCAAAAAGCCATCCGTAAGAAAACGATGAGGAATAAAACTGAACCCGCCATTAATGCATCGTATTCTCTCCGGATCTAAAATTTTCTTTTTCATCATGATTTGTCTCCCTGTTTTGCCGATTACCCATATCCCCGTCTGGGGAATTCCGGTACAAGTTGACCCAGAACACAACAGAATCTGCAGCATGGCTTTATTTGAAGACTAAAAATATGCTGTTGCGTCCCTATGATTAATGCTGTACACCAGACCGGCAGCACTGTGGAAGGTGTATCATCCATGTTTTTTTGCTTTTTTTTTATCAAACGGTATCGACGACGATTTTCTGACTCCCGATGATTCTTTTTTCCTTTTTCGGTCTGACGATATTTTCTCTGTGCTTTGCTTCTGTTCTTAAGGTTTCCGGCAGTTCGGCATGAATCACAACAATAGGCATGACCTCTCCAACACGCCCGGCAAATAAAAAATGGAAAATCACACCATCGGCAATTGATCGCAATTAACAGCAAAGCCGGTCCTCCAGTCTTGCACTCAACCGGAAGA
>QMMT01000320.1 GCA_003647385.1 Deltaproteobacteria bacterium | reverse complement strand
TTTTCCGGACTGATGGTCGCTCCCATGGTAATGCCGGAAGTCATTACAGGCTTATCCCTGCTGTTTCTTTTTGTGGCAATGGAAGATCTCATCGGCTGGCCCGACGGCCGGGGCATGACCACCATTGCCATAGCCCACATCACTTTTTGTATCACTTTTGTAGCAGTCATCATCCAATCCCGTCTCCAGGGTATGGACGAATCCCTGGAAGAAGCTGCCATGGATCTGGGAGGCCGGCCCATCAGGATATTATTTGATATTACTCTGCCCTTGATCGCACCGGCCATGATATCCGGCTGGCTGCTGTCATTTACGCTCTCTTTAGATGATGTAATCTTAGCATCTTTTGTGTCAGGGCCTGGTTCAACCACACTGCCCCTGGTGATTTTCTCTAAAGTAAAACTCGGTGTCAGTCCGGACATCAACGCCCTTGCAACCATCATTATAGGCATCGTTGCATTAGGTATCATCATTGCCGCCTGGCTGATGAATAAAAAAGAAAAAGCGTATCAACGCGACATTCAGATGGCTGTGGCTCTAAACGAGTGAAAAAATGATGTGGGTGATAACTATGTTGCATTCACCCACTACTAAATAAAACATTAAAGTTTAAGGAGATAATTATGGCTGTTAATGCGCATGGCTTAAGATGGAACGGTATCACAGATGCTGGAATATCCACATTTATGAAGGCGCCCTGGATTGAGATGGGAAGCCCTGTGATAAAAAAAGAAAAAATAGAAGAGTTGCGTGAAAAAGGCGTTAAAGCGGCTGTCTTTGGAATTCCTTTTGATGGCACGACCACTTCAAGAGTAGGGTCATCTTCAGGCCCCAGAGCCATCCGACATGCCTCATGTTATTATGATTCGTATCATCACGATTATGGGGTCTATATGGCTGAAGAACTCAAACTCTGTGATTGTGGTGATTCTTACATAGAAGTAGGTGATGTTAACAAGAGTATGCAGTATGGCGCTGATCTTGCCGCTTCAATCCTTAAGGCAGGTGCTATGCCCATAATCATCGGCGGAGAGCATACGGTTTCTCTTGCCGGGGCCAAAGCAATTGATCAAGTACTTGAAGGCAGGTACGGGTTGATTCATTTTGACTGCCATTTGGATGCAGATCCCGATACAAGCCGCTCAGTCTATCATGGCTCGCAAGTAGCGGCTATTTCCCGGCTGGAATCTTTTTCTTCTCAAAATTTTGCTTTGATCGGAATGCGTGGCACCCTGAATGCCAAAGAGTACTGGGATTTTGTAGAAAATGAAGGGATGACATGTTTTTCAATGCGAAAATTTCTAGAGCTTGGGCCAAATAAAGTCATGGAACAAGCCCTGGAAGTTGCGACTAAGGGAACAGATGGTTTTTATCTTTCAATTGATATGGATGTTTTGGAATCAGCTTATGTACCGGGTGCCGAGGCGTTCACACCATTTGGCCTGACCGTACGTGAACTCTGGTCGATGTTACCTGAAATAGGTTCACATAAAAAACTAGTAGGATTTGATGTTGTCGAAGTTTCACCTCATTACGACCATAGTGAGCTGACCGCAATGACAGCTGCTGGAATTATAGTTGAACTTCTTGCAGCACGTGCATCAAGTTTAGCAGGTTAATCCCGTTAAAACAGAATCATCAAAAATATAAAAATTGATGTAGAAGGCTGCCATTCGGTCACCTGTGTTTCGGAAGAATTATGTCGCTTTTAGTATCTCTATACTTTTTAAGATACTTCTTTTATCTACCAGTTGATCAGATACAAATTTATGGACAATACTTGACAGTAAAGTTTGATAAGGCAGCCCTTCAGCATCAGCTCTCCTCTTAAGTTGCTCAAGGTCATTGGCTTTTAATCTCAAACTTATACTTTTTTTTTTATTTGCCTTATCAATAATTTCTTCAATTAAGGCCTTCTTTGATGGGGTCACAGCTTTATAGGAAGATATATTGTCTTCAATCTCTTTTTCATATTTATCTAATTTTTGATTCATAATCTCACCTCCTGTACTTTTTGTTAAGCTTCCTGCTGGGAAACGCTGTTTTGAGGATAATGTTTGACTGTTTATCAATTATAAATGGAACTGAGTAAATATAATCATTTAATTTTATGACAAATATCTGTTGGGATGATCTTGATGGATTGTCTAAAATATCAAGATATTCTTTTCTTAGGATAATTTCCGATATTTCATCAAACGATATACCCCTTTCAACTTGTAGTTTTATATTTTTTTCATCGTCCCAAATTACCATACTATCATTTCCAATTGTATATTTATTTCATATACAATGTATATCTATTTATGAGTAATATGTCAACACGGCATGGATCAATTACTAACAAAGTCTTACGAAAATAGATTTCACATACTTATCATATTGAATTTATACCTTTCACCCGGCTGGCTGCTGCTGGGTAATGCAGTGGATGTTACCGCCCCCAAGTATGATTTCCCGTGCATTAACGCCAACAACTTCTCTATTTGGAAAAAGTTCTTCAAGTGCTTTTAAAGCAATTTGATCAAAGGGGTCATCAAACAGTGGCATGACAATACCATTATTGGCAATATAAAAATTAATGTATGAGGCTGCCATTCGATCACCTGTGTTTCGGGGAATAGTACCGTCCACACTGTCCACAAAAGAGCTCTCTTCTTTGGTGATTATTATTGGATTTGGTTGATGAATTTTATGTACTGATAGCTTACGCCCTCTTGCATCGACAGAATTGCTGAGCCGTTCATAGGCATCAACAGATATATCATATTGCGGATCAGTTTTATCATCTGTCCAGGTTAACGCCACAACTCCGGGTCGTATATAGCAGCAGATATTATCAATATGCCCGTCGGTTTCATCCTGGTAAACACCTTTATCAATCCAGATTATTTTCTCGACGTTCAGATAATTTTTTAGATAGCTTTCAATCTCATCTTTTGAAAGGTCAGGGTTTCGGTTTTGATTGAGCAGACACTCTTCAGTGGTTATCAAAGTACCATCACCGTCGACATGAATTGAGCCGCCTTCAAGAATAAAAGGAGCTTTATATCTATCAATTCCTTCAATTTCCCCTACTTTTTGAGCTACTGCACTGCATAAATCCCAGGGAAAGTACAACCCCTCTTTTAATCCTCCCCAGGCATTGAAACCCCAGTCAACGAGCCGGACATTTCCTTTAGCGTTAATGACAAACGTGGGCCCGTTGTCACGCATCCAGCAGTCGTTGTTTGATATTTCAACTACACGAATATGCTCTGGAAGCATGGCCCGGGCATTGGCATATTGCTGATGATTAATCCCTACGGTGACAGGCTCGAACTTAGATATCTGTGTTGCTACATTCACCCAGGTTTTTTGTGCCGCTTTCCCTCCCAACCGCCAGTTGTCAGGTCTTTCCGGCCATAGCATCCAGCATCCTTTATGGGGCTCAAATTCTCCTGGCATGCGGTATCCATTATCAACAGGAAGGCTGTCAATTGTTTTTGCCATCTTTAACTCCTTTTATAAAGCATGCAGTTCTTTTATAATCTTTATTATTTGATCATCATATTTATTTTTATCTCTATTCCGGTCTAATTTTTCAATACTTTTTTCATCGGCCAGAAATGCTGCACAAAGGGCAAGTTCTGTATGAAGACGATTTTCTGCCTGGTCAAAAACAATAGACTGGTCACAATCAACAACCTCTGAAGTTACTTCCTCCCCTCTGTTTGCTGGAAGACAATGCAAAAATTTACAATCTGAAGGGGCAAGTTTCAGCAGCCCGGAATTAACCTGATATTTTGGCATAAAAACCGACAGCCTTTTTTTTGTTTCTTCTTCAAACCCATACCAGGTAAAGGCATCGCAGGTAAGAAAATCTGCATTGCCAATCACTTCTTTTGGATCCTCTTTTAACACTATCTGGGCACCACTCAGCCCGGCATTCTTCTGAATAAGCGCCATATATGAATCTTCTGCACAATATTCTTTGGGTGAAGCACAATTATAATTG
>QMMT01000319.1 GCA_003647385.1 Deltaproteobacteria bacterium | reverse complement strand
GATTGGCGCCACCGTTGGGATTATCGGTATTATTATAGGGGTTTTGACGTTTTCCGGTCTGGTGCTGACATTTGCCGATATTATGATAGAGCTGGCAGGCGGTTCTTTATTGCTGACCATCCTGCTGGTTGCCCTTGCATCACTGGTTCTTGGCATGGGTGTCCCCGTGACGGCCGCATATCTGATAACAGCGGTAGTTGCTGTCCCCGCCCTGACCCATCTAGGCGTCAATGAAATTGCCGCTCATATGATCGTTTACTGGCTGTCACAGGATTCCAATATAACACCCCCGGTCTGTATTGCAGCCTTTGCCGGTGCAACCATTGCAAAAGCCAATATGTGGAAAACCGCCTTTACATCATTTAAGTTTGCAAAATTTTTATACCTGGGGCCCATTCTTTTCGGGTATGTGCCCGGCTTTTCCCTGGATGGCAGTTCTACTGATATTATCAAGGCATTTGTCATGATTCTGTTTGGAACCTGGGCTTATTCGTGGCTCCTCAGCGGTATCTGGATTGGTACTATAAAAGGACTTTTTAAAAGAAATCCCGTATAAAAAACAATCTTTAAAAATTAAATCACTTCTGGCATGCCTTTTTTGTCAGGGGTGATTTTTTAATGGCATAAAAATTAGTTGCATTATCAACGATTCTGAGATAAGAAATGTCGGCATGGAAACATTTGAGAAAGTTATTGATTCGTCTATTGCCTATTTAGTGGGTCGAACATCCAGATCAATTATCAAGAGGCTGACTAAAAAATTTTTAGATGCCGGCTTTGATGTAAGCTATGAACAATGGAGCATCCTTGTTCATCTGTATCGAAAAGACGGGCAGACCCAGCAGGAACTTTCAAATATTGCGGTAAAAGACAAGGCGGCCATTACAAGGCTTTTAAATGTTCTGGAAAAAAAGAATATTGTCTTGAGAATTCCGGACAGGAACGACAAGCGAAGTAAGCTGGTCTATCTGACCCATAAAGCCAAAGCGTTTAAAACAGATTTGATTGCTGTTGTCGAGGATCTTTTAGAAGAGGCGGAACAGACCATCTCTCCCGAAGAGATGACTCAGTGCAAAGCCACTTTAAATAAAATATTTTCTAATTTTGACCGGCTGAATCAGTAACGGTTTAAAGTTTACAGCTCAACCAGTTTGTTTTGAATGGCATATCTGGACAATTCAGCATTGTTTCGTAAATTCAATTTTTTTAATATTCTTGATCGATAGGTATCAACCGTTTTTACACTGATGTTATAGGAGGTTGCGATTTCTCTGTTTGTCGAGCCCATGGCAAGTTTTCGTAATACTTGAAGTTCCCGCATGGACAATGATTCTGTAAGCGTCTGGTTTTTATTGCCCCGGATCACTCTAAGGGCCAGGGCTTCACTTGCCTTTTCCGTCAAATACCTGCCCCCGGAATTAATTTTTTTTACGGCCGCCACAAGCTGTTCAGGTGCCGACTGTTTTGTGACATACCCAAAAGCTCCAGCTTCTATCGCTCTGATAACATATTGCTCTTCATCATGCATGGTCAAAATAAGGACCGGTACATCCGAGCAATAACTGGTTAATCTGGTCACCACCTCAAGTCCATCCATACCCGGCATGGAAATATCAATAATTGCCACATCCGGTTTTTTTTTCATGGCTTCATCCAGAGCGGTTTCTCCGTCCGCTGCTTCGGCAATCACCTCAATCTCATTGCTGTCTTCTAAGACTTTTCTTAAGCCTTCCCTGACAATACTGTGGTCATCTGCAAGAAGTACTTTAATCATGGGTTATCCTTTTACTTTTACTTTACACCAAATACGGGTGCCCTGGGATATTTGTGAAGATATGTCAAGTTTTCCGCCGACAAGATTGGCCCGTTCTCTCATTCCCCCCAGTCCGAATCCAGTAGATTCCGAGTCATTGTCAGTATCAAATCCACACCCGTTATCTTGAATAAATAGAACGATTCCCTCGTTGTCGCTATTAAGCTCAACGGTAATGGTGGTGGCATTTGAGTGCTTAAGTGAGTTGGTTACAGCCTCCTGACCAATTCTGTATAACGCAGTTGAAAGGGTGCCGTTAATTTTGGGAATTTCTCCATGCTTGAAGACGCAGGAGACATTAGAGCGTTTTTCAAAATCCGAGAGCAGGGATTCCAATGCGTCAGCAAGCCCCAAATCATCCAGTACTCTTGGCCTTAGGCGATAGGCCATATCTCTAACATCATTAATGGTATCATCTATTAAGGAACACATTTTTTCGGCTCTGCTTTCAGCATTTTTGTCAATGGTGGCCAAATATTTCTCAACCCATACGGCATCAATACGAAGTGCTGTTAAAACCTGTCCCAAATGATCATGAAGTTCTCTTGCAACAAGTGCTTTTTCTCTTTCCTGGGAGGCAATAATATTTTTGGACAGGTTTTTTAGGTTATCCTGGGCTTTTTCAAGCTGGGCAGTTCTCTTTTTTACCTGCTGTTCCAGGTCATGGGAATATTGAGACAGCTTTTCCTTGGCGATTTGCAGATCTTTTTGAGTTCGATTTTTTTCCGTTACATCCACACTCACGGCCAGGGATCTGATAATGTCACTATTTTCATCTCTCACTCCATAACAGGAGAGCATGATATCCATCTTTTCCCCATTTTTTTTAACATAGGAATAGGGGATATCTTTACAGAACCCCGTGCTGAAAAATATGGGAAAGATCACATCCACAGCATATTTTTGTGATTCAGGGGTAAAAAAACTGATAAGTTGTTTACCAATAACGTCTTCTCGATTGTATCCCATTACCTCCACCCAGTGATCCGATACCCGGATAATTTTTCCCTGGGTGTCAATTGAATGCAGCATAACCGGTGTTTTATGATAGATACGCCTGTATCTTTCTTCACTGATCCGAAGTTTTTTTTCAGCTTTTTTTCGTTTTGTGATTTCCTGGATTCCCAGTTGATAAAGAATCAGCACCAGGATACCGGTCAGGATTAACACAGAAGTAATAATCGGTCCGATAACCCTGACAAAGGGTTTTGATACCTGTTTTTCAAGTTCTTTAAAATTTCTTAAATGAATAATTTCCCATCCGGGGTAATTGGTCACATTGAGGATTGAAAAAAGGTATCGGGTATTATTTTTATCTGTTACATCACGGGTATTGGTTTTTAAGAATCCGCTCCAGGCCCAGGGCCCATTTCCAAATTGTCTGGAATTTGTCAGTACATCTAATTTTTTTTCAGAAAGTTCCCATAAAAGTTTAAACCTTAATGCTGATTTGTTTGAGATGAAAATGACACCGTCCGGGCTTACAAAAAGGAGCGTATCATCGGATTTTGGAAACAGTTTTGTCTCTACAAACTCTACAGACGCCTTGATGACCGCAACACCAAGGATATCAGAATTGTTTTTATTATAAACCGGGTGAGAGTAATAGACCCCTCTTTTTTTGGAAGTGGTGCCAAGGGCAAGATAGGTAGAAGGCATTCCTTTTATAGCTTTTTTATAGTAAGGTCTGAAAGAAAAATCTTTTCCAACAAAACTGTCCTTGGCATTTCGATTGCTTGAACATAGCGTAATTCCATTTTTATCCATGAGGTAGCTGACCTCAAGATCAAGGGATTTTGTAAAGTTATCAAGAATCTGGTTGGCCTGGTAAATTGAGTCCAGATTGGTATCTTTAAGCGCTGATTCTAACTCCTTGATACCGGATAAAGTCTTAACCGGTTTGATATGTTCGGAAAGATAAAACGATAGTTGATCTGTCAAAAGATTCAGCCTGGAATATGCATCGGCTTCTGTTTTTTGGAAGGCAGCCTTTCTAAAAGAGTGATAATATAACAGTCCGCCGACTGAAGCTGATAAAAATGCAAATAAAGCCAATATTAATATGATGATTCGAAGTCGCATGAAAATAAGTATATCTGTATGCCCTGACTTTTTCAATGATCGGTATTTTTATTTTTTGAAGTTTAAAAATTATTGTGAATCTTGAAAATCCCTTATATGATATATAG
>QMMT01000318.1 GCA_003647385.1 Deltaproteobacteria bacterium | reverse complement strand
TTTCTTTGAGCATTGGGGCAGCAGAAGAAAGCTCTTCGATGATTTCATACACTGTATTATATCTTTGGTCCGGTGATTTGGCACATGCTTTTAGAATAAAATTGTTGATGGAAGAAGGCAGGTCCGGAATCAAAATAGACGGGTCAGGTATATCGTCGTGTACATGCATTTTCATCAGGGCCATTATATCATCTTCAGGAAAGGGCTTTTCACCGGTAAACATTTCATAGGCCATAATGCCAAGGCTGTAAATGTCCGCTCTCAGGTCAACCGGGTCGCCTTCAATCTGTTCCGGAGACATGTATTGAACTGTGCCGGTCTGCTCAAAATCTTCTTCGCCAGGTGTGCAGGCAAGGCCAAAATCCAGTAATTTTATTCGGTCATCGTCCATAATATGAATATTGGCCGGTTTGATATCACGGTGGACAATTTCTTTATCATGGGCATAAGCCAGGCCGGAACAGATCTGCAACAGGAAATCCAATGCCCGTGAAAACGGCAGTGATCCTTTCCTTTCAAGCAGGGATTCTAAGGATTCACCATCAAGGTATTCCATGATGATAAAAATGGTTCTGTATATTTCCTCAATATCATAGATCTGTACAATATTGGGATGGCTCATCCGGGCAATTGTTTTCCCTTCTTTTTTAAAATTTTCAATAAAGTCCGAATCCATGGCCTGGTTGTGTTTCATCATTTTTATGGCCACCGGCATATTAAGGGTTTTGTGCTTGCCTTTATATACAAAACTCCATCCGCCATCTCCAATTCGATGGGTCATCACATACCTGCCGATATTCCTGACACCGATAACATAGGAGTTTTCCAGTCGGTTCGTTAATAATTCTGTTAGAAATACTCTGACATCAGGATGCGATTCGCAAACAGTGTCGAATTTATTTCTTTGAAGTTCCCAGAGAATCATTTTTGATTCAGATATGACACTGGCAGTTCGCGGCTCTCCGGTTAATAGTGCGATTTCACCAATAATATCCCCTTCTCTTCGCTGGGAAACGGTTTGAATCGTTTTGTCTTGTTTTTGAATCTGTATTGAGCATAATCCTTTCTGGATAATATACAAAGAGTCTTCTCTCTTACCATATGTTATAAATCTTACGCCAGGATCAAGTATTTTATAGGACAGACAGTTTAAAAATGAGCAGATTCCGTTTTCCGGCAAAACTTTTACCAGTCTTGTATTTAAAATAAAATCAATATCCTTTGGATAGATTTTAAATTTATCAATTGGATCCTTTTTAAAGGCTTTGTCAGTGGGGCAAATAAATTCAAGACCAATGTAGTGGATCTTGTCAGCGACAGTAGTTTTGTTCCAGACAATGTGGCAGATAAACGTATCCCATTGGTCTGATTCAGGCGTTTTAATCAGAAGATTGACCTGAGAGCCCCTATCAAATGGTATGTCTGATTCAACTAACACGCCCTGAACACTTAAGTTAATCGCATTTACAAATCGATAGGTAAGAGAATTTTCTTCATAGAAAGAAACAACTGCCAGACAGAGGCAGCTCAATTTTTTTCTGTCTGCTTTACGACTATTTTTTAATGAATTCATAGGGTGATCCTTATTTTTGCAGACCATTTTTTGTCAACAATGTATGGGAAAATAATTTTTGTCAATAAATAAAAAAAAATATTTACTTTTCTCCCGTGAATAGATATTCTTCCCCCCATTGACACGGTCTGTTCCACACAATAATGAGCGGGTAGACAAGATCAGAGTTTTTCTTCATTTGTATACTTCTAAGGTGATTTGCACTTTGCCGCACTCCCAACCTGATGAATAATTTTAAGCTTGGGCCTCGAAAATAAAAGGGCAATTGAAAAGAGATCAACAAGGATAAAATGACATCGAAAATCGAAATAAAAACTGCTCTGGATGGACTGGGGAGAAAATTTACAACTGCTGAAAATGCGCTTTCAACGATTCAACCGGGAGATCATATTTTTATTGGATCAGCATGTGCGACTCCGCGTACCCTAATTCGGACCCTTGAAGCGATGAATAAAAATTTAGCTGATGTAGAGCTATTCCATTTCCTGACGGATGGTTCTATTTTTCACAAAAATGATACCCCTCAAACAAATTTTAAGCACCGGGTATTTTTTGTCGGAACGGATACGAGGGAGGCGGTTAAACAAGGACAAGCCGATTATGCACCAGTCTCTATCGCGCAGGTACCCCATATGATCGCCAACGGTAGAATAGTCGTTGATGTCGCCCTGGTTCAGACATCCTTGCCGGATGGTCATGGGTTTGTCAGCCTCGGCGTCTCAGTTGACATTGCACAAGCTGCAATAAAAAATGCCAAAACAATCATCGCAGAGGTGAACCCAAATATGCCCAGGACTATTGGGGATACGAATATTTCGGTTGACCGGATTGACCATATGGTTTTAGTGGATACGCCTGTTATTGAATATCTTCACCCGCCTTCAGATGCTGTTGCAGAGCAGATTGCCCGGTATATTGCTAGAATTATAGACAACGGCTCTACTCTTCAGATCGGGCTGGGGCAAATTCCAAACGAGATGCTAAAATATCTTTTCGATCGGCGGGATTTAGGCATCCATTCCGACGTCATTACAGAACCCATAATTGATCTGATTGAAAAAGGGGTTATTACCGGCAAAAACAAGTCAATTCATAAAGGAAAAGTTGTATGCAGTTATTGTATGGGAACTCGCCGCCTTTATGATTTTATTGATAATAATCCAATGTTTTCGTTTCATCCCATAGAGTATGTTTGTAATCAAGCAATTATCGCTCGCAATACCAAATTTATTTCTGTAACTCAGGCTTTTGCCGTTGACCTTACAGGTCAAGTCTGTACTGACCAGTTTGAAGGAGAGTTTTACGGAGGCGTATCCACGCAACCTGATTTCTTGCGGGGAGCTGCTGCTTCTCCTGACGGAAAACCAATCATATGTTTGTCTTCAACAACGGAAGATGGAAAAGAATCCCGGATTCGTTCACGGCTTCAAGAGGGTGAAGGGGTTACCATCCCTCGATCTGAAGTTCATTATGTTATCACAGAATACGGCAGTGCCTATCTGTTTGCTAAAACCATTCGTGAGCGAACCCTTTCCCTTATTGAAATTGCCCATCCCGACTTCCGTTCCCTATTACTTGATGAGGCCAAACAACTGGGATATGTCCGTCAGGATCAGATCTTGAAGAGCAAGGTGGCATACCCGGCTGACGAAGAACGCGAGGTTATATTAAAAAATAACCAGAAGATCCTGATTCGGCCAGCAAAGGCAAGTGATGTTAAGGGGCTTCAGGAGATATTCTATGATCTTACCAGCAAAGACATATACACAAGATTTTTTTCCCACCTAAGATCTCTTTCTGTATCAACGGCCGAAAATCTATGCAATGTCGATTATGAAAATGAAATGGCATTCGTGGCAGTGTCTGGAGAGCGTGAAAAAGATTTTATAGTAGGCAGTTCCTGCTACTATGTAGATCTCTCGACCAACCTGGTAGAGGTTGCCTATATGATTCTGCCAGAGTTTCAGAGTATTGGTTTAGGGACTGTCCTGCAAAAAAGGATGATCGAATGCGCCAAATCAAAGGGTTTTAGAGGCTTTACTGCCAATATTTTATCGGAGAATAAAAGAATGCTCAAGTTGGCAAATAATGGGTTCACTAATGTATCAATAAAAAAATCATTCGGAGAGTGCGAAGTGACAATGTTTTTTTAACATAATAACGGGGAAGATTTCCTATGACGATTGATAAGAAGCTAAACATTCGGTTTATGCAGGAATATCAAAAAGGCGATATTGTCTTTGAGCAGGACAGCGAAGGAGATGAGTTGTTTGTTGTCATCTCCGGGTCAGTGGAAATATTACAAAAACAAAACAATAGGTTCAAAGCTCTGGTGACCCTTGGTAAAGGGGAGATTTTCGGGGAAATGGCCCTTGTAGAACGAATCCCAAGAACCGCCAGAGCGGTTGCTGTTGAGGATACAACACAACTCAT
>QMMT01000317.1 GCA_003647385.1 Deltaproteobacteria bacterium | reverse complement strand
GATCAAAGATATATAGATTCCTACCTAAGCGTGTTCCCCGGATACTATGAAACTTCTGATGCCGGTTTTATTGATGAAGACGGCTATGTTTTTGTCATGGCCCGAACTGACGACATTATTAATGTTGCCGGTCACAGGCTGTCCACGGGCGGCATGGAAGAAGTCATTGCCGAACATCCGGATGTGGCCGAATGTGCGGTCATGGGCGTTGCAGACCAGCTCAAGGGACAGATCCCCTTAGGTATGATGGTCTTAAATGCCGGTGTTGAAAGAGAACATGACGACGTGGTCAAAGAAGTCATTGGCCTGGTGAGAAGCAAAATCGGTCCGGTTGCATCCTTTAAGACTGCCATGGTGGTTAAACGGCTTCCCAAAACAAGATCGGGAAAAATTTTAAGGGGCACCATGCGGGCCATTGCAGACAAAAAAGATTATAAAATCCCTGCTACCATTGATGATTATACATCCCTGGATGAAATTGAAGAATCCTTAGGGAAGATCGGATATGGCAGCAAGGCATAATTTTTCAAGAAGCGAGGGGGCAGATTTTTTAATCTGTCCCCCCAATCAATCCACGGCAAAGGAGGTGGTGTAATATGCCCTGATTATCCTTGAATTAATAATGATAATCATGAAGTGATCCATCCAAATTCAAAAAAAATATGAAACAGGAGGAAAAATTTTTATGGAACCGAAAACTTGGGTATTTCTATTATTGGGAATATACATTATTTATTGTTTCTGGTGGGGTTTAAAAGGATTTTTTACTGAAAAAACCGCATCAGGTTATGGAATTGCAGGGCGTTCCATCCCATTTATCGCATTTTTGATGGCTGCAACTGCTGCTTCCTTTTCGGGATGGACATTTGTAGGGCATCCAGGTTTGATCTGGAAGGTGGGGCTGGTATATGCTTATGCCTCATTCTATGTCTTGACCATCCCCATTACCGGCGCCTTTTTTGCCAAACGAAACTGGCTCATGGGTAAACGGTATGGCTTTATCACTCCTGGTGATATGTTTGCATATTACTATAATAATGAACTCGTTCGCTGGCTGACCGTTCTGGCAGCCCTTTTATATTCTATTTTTTATTCCGGCATCCAGTTGATTGCCGCATCAAAACTATTTTTCTGGGTAGCAGGCGTTCCCCCGACAATTGGTCTTATTTTCATGGCCTTTATTGTTTGGTTCTATGTGGTCACCGGTGGTCTTAAAGCCAGTACCTGGGTAGGTGTTCTCCAGTTTATCCTTTTGGTCAGTGGTATTATACTGTTAGGATTTTTCGTTATCAGGGCACCTGTTTTTGGCGGATGGCATGGGTTTGCAGCCTCAGTGGCAGGCCTTGAAGACAAATTCATAAAAGTTCCCGGACTCATCCACTTTGGACTTGGAACGGGCGGCTGGACAGCAGTGATGATCTTAACCTATATGTTTGCCCTCATGGGAATTCAGTCATCACCTGCATTTATTCTGTGGAACTTTGGTATTGCTTCTCCTAAACCTCTTGCATGGCAGCAGGTTTTCATGTCCACATTTGTTGTCGGTGTCTGCTTGTTTTTCTTTTCAGCTTTCCAGGGTATGGGCGCTAAAATACTCGAGCTGACCGGAGAAATGGTAATTGCCAACAACGGCGATGTGGTACCAAAACTCATGACAAAATTCTTGCCGGGACCGGTTCTTGGTCTTGTTTTTCTTGGCGCTATTGCAGCGATTCACTCCACAGCCGCTCCTTACATTGGAACCGGTGGTACCATCATCCAGAGAGATGTATGGTGGAGATATGTCAGAGGCCAGAAAGGTAGTCATAGTGAACAAATCTGGACCAACCGTGTTATGGCAACCCTCTTAACCGCAGCAGCGGTGGTGGTGAGTCTTACCTCATCAGATGCCATTGTTATGATCGGCGGGTTTGCAACGACCTTTGGTACGATTATGTACCTGATGCTTGTTGGCGTCCACTGGGGCTTTAAATTTCCCAGCACAGGTGCAGCATTAGGTCTTCTGGCCGGTATTTGTGCAAACATGTTAACTTACTTTGTCTGGAAATACCCCTTATCAATGCATACGGCATTCTGGGGACTTTTTGCAGGATTTGGTGTGGCATATCTTTGTCGCGGACTTGGAATGAAAAACACTGAAGAAACCGATGCCCGGCAAAAAGAAGTCAGGGAATGGCTTGACAGTATTGATGGTCCTTCTGAGAACGGTAAAAAATGGCGTGCCAGGATGAAGATTCTTGTTCCGGCATGGTATCTCTTAGCTCTTGGGCCAGGAACCCTTCTGGGCAACACGGCATTCACCTTCTGCGGATTCCCGGCAACCTGGGCATGGCAGATTGTGTGGTGGATGGTGGGTATTGTGATGATGTGGGCTCTCTGCTTTAAGGCTGAAATGTCAACCACTTCTGAGGAACAGATCAGACGTGCTGATGTTGAAACCATGGATGTAACCAAAGAAGCAGATGCTTAAATTATTATTTCTTAAAACTTTTTAGGAAGGAGAACATATCATGGCAAAAGAAGATCTATATCTGATTGCGACACTTATCTTCTGTGTTCTATTCACAGCCAGTTTTGGCTGGGGATGGTGGGGATAAGGTTCATTTAAATAACCTTTAAATCTTTAAAAAGACGAATTCCGGATGAGTGTTTTTCATCTGGAATTCGTCTTGTCTTTGGATTAAATGAAGCAGACCAATCGATTCTGGAAATTTGCCTTTTTCACCCTGGTTACAACAATGGTCATCATTGGCAGTATCCTGTTTTTCTTTTTTGAAGCATTAAACCAGGAACAGGTGATGGCAATTCTTTCTATTGAAAAAGAGCACCCCTTATATATTTTCGGCATTTTTTTTATCTGTGCCGGTGTGGTATTTATTGGACTGCAAATCATATTTCAGCTTTACATCAAACCGGTAAAAAAAATATCTGCCGAAGCCTCTCTGATTTATTCGTCCAATCCGTCCCATAGATTAACCATTACAGGAAATAAAGATATTAATAATTTAACATCTGTCATCAATGATTTTGCAGATATGTTTGAAAACCTGAACAAAAACATTACCCAGCAAATACTAATAGCCAGAAATGAGACAGAAAAAGAAAGAAACCTACTGGCCGCTATCATGGCTGAGCTCCCCCAGGGGGTTATTATCTGCAATAAAAGCGGCAGAATTTTATTGTTCAACTCCCTTGCAAAAGAAATATTTACCCGGGATAGTCTTGCAACCAGAACTGAATATTTTATAGGGCTTGGCAGATCCATATTTCATCTTATAGACAAGACTTTGATTGCCCATGCCATGGAAGAGATTGAAGAACATTTAAAAAAACAGCGGCAGAGTGTGGCCTCTTGCTTTATCACCCCTATTCATACCGATCATCTGATCAGCGTTGAGACCATCCCCGTCCTTGATCAGGAAAGAGTGATGACTGGTTTTATCCTCACCTTTCAGGATGTCACCGAAGACATCAAACAATATGACAAGACCCATGAAAACCTGTCCGCTTTAAAAAAAGATTTGGACAGCCATCTTGATCTGGTAAATAAAATACTGGATCCGACCCGACAGGATCAGCTGATCAAAAAACTTGGATCTCTGCCCCACAGACTTGAACATCTCACAGACAGCGTCCTGGATGTTATCTTAACGAAAGTACCTTTAACAAAACTTTTTTTATTGGATTTTCTCTATTCTTTGAAACAAAAACTTGATTCAAGACATGGAATAAAGCTGAATATTAACCGTCAGTCGGAAAACAACAGGATGCTGGCTGACACCTATTCATTCACCGCAGCTTTAATTTTTTTATTTAAGAGCCTGTCAGATATCTGTCATGAAACTGGGTTTGACATCTGTGCCATAAAAAAAAATGACACGGTGATCTTTGAAATAACATGGCAGAATAATCCCGTTAAAAAAGACCGGATTGAAACACTTCTATCCAAACGAATCAATGCCCTGCCCAGTCTCTTTTATATTTTAAAACAGAACAAAGCCTTATTTCATATTG